>JAUZEX010000470.1 GCA_030838815.1 Actinomycetota bacterium | reverse complement strand
GCCACCCGGCCGGATGTCGCCATCCTCGATGTCCGCCTGCCCG
This sequence comes from Actinomycetota bacterium, assembly GCA_030838815.1. Classification (GTDB taxonomy): domain Bacteria; phylum Actinomycetota; class Acidimicrobiia; order IMCC26256; family BP-133; genus BP-133. The sequence goes on along the minus strand of JAUZEX010000470.1, from coordinate 2,484 downwards.
ACGGTGACGGGGTGCAGGTGTGCCGCGAGATCCGCTCGCGACATCCCGAGATCGCCTGTCTGATGTTGACGTCGTTCGCCGACGACGAGGCGTTGTTCAGTGCGATCATGGCCGGCGCAGCCGGCTATGTCCTGAAGCAGGTACGGGGAAACGATCTCGTCGACGGGGTACGCCGGGTGGGTCGCGGCGAGTCGCTCCTCGACCCTTCGCTCACGACCAGAGTCCTGGAACGGCTGCGCCATCCGCCGGAGACCGACGAGCTGGCCGGTCTCACCGGCCAGGAACGGCGCATCCTCGACCACATCGCCGAAGGGATGACCAACCGCCAGATCGGCGAGCAGCTCCACCTGGCCGAGAAGACCGTCAAGAACTACGTGTCCAACGTGCTGGCCAAGCTGGGGATGAGCCGCCGCTCCGAAGCGGCCGCCTACGCCGCCCGCCTGTCGGAGCGCCGCCAACACCACGATCCGCACGCCTGACGCCGTTCTCGGGACCTTCGCCTCTACCGGGTCGCGCCCGTCCGCCCCATTGTCGGAGCTACGACGACCAGGAGGCTTTGCCATGAAGGCACTCGTGTATCACGGACCCGGCGTGAAGGCGTGGGAAGACGTCCCTGCGCCCAAGATCCTGAGCGACACCGACGCGATCGTCCGCGTCGACGCCGTCACCATCTGCGGCAGCGATTTGCACATCCTCAAGGGCGACGTTCCGGCGGTGACCGACGGACGGATCCTCGGCCACGAGGCGGTGGGGACGGTCGAGAACGTCGGCGCCGGCGTCAAGACGGTCAAGATCGGTGACCGGGTGCTGGTCTCGTGCATCACTTCCTGCGGGACCTGCCGCTTCTGCCGGGAACGGCGGTACGGCCAGTGCCTCGGGGGCGGCGGGTGGATTCTCGGCCACAAGATCGACGGCACCCAGGCCGAGTACGTGCGCGTCCCGTTCGCCGACACGTCCACCTACCCGGTTCCGGCCGGCGTGGCCGACGAGCAGATCCTGATGCTGGCCGACATCCTCCCCACCGGGTACGAGGTGGGTGTCCTCAACGGCACCGTGCAGCCGGGGGATGTCGTGGTCGTCGTGGGCGCGGGCCCGGTCGGGCTCGCCGCCATCATGGGCGCCCGCCTCTTCAGCCCCAGTCACATCGTGGCCATCGATCTGGCCGACAGCCGGTTGGAGGCGGCCAAGCAGTTCGGGGCCGACGTCGTGGTCAACAACTCGCGCGAGGACGCCGAGGCCGTCGTCGCCGGGCTCACCGGCGGCCTGGGGGCCGACGTGACGATCGAGGCCGTGGGCCTGCCGGCGACCTTCGAGCAGGCCGTCCGGCTGGCCCGGCCCGGCGGTCACATCGCCAACATCGGAGTCCACGGCCAGCCCGTGACCCTCCACCTCGAGGAGCTCTGGATCCGGGACGTCACCATCACGACCGGGCTCGTCGACACCTACACGACGCCGACCCTGCTGCGCCTCGTGATGAGCCATCAGCTCGACGCCGCCCGCTTCGTCACCCACCACTTCGCCCTCGACGAGTTCGAGAAGGCCTACGACGTCTTCGCCCGGGCCGGGGACACCGGAGCGCTGAAAGTGGTCCTGACCAGGACATGAGGGCCGGAGGTCCGTCCGTTCCGGGACCTTCGTCTCTATTGCCGACCCGCCCCGGAGCGGATGATCGACCCAGTGCCACCGCGGTGGCGACCCCGCTCGAACAGTCCAAGGAGAAACCAGCCATGAAGCGAAGAACCCTCGATCTCTTCCTCAGTATGGGCGGCCTGGCGTTGGCAGGTCTCCTGCTGGTGCTCGGGCTGGTCATGACCAGCAACGCCAACTTCGCCAAGAACTACGTGCGGGACCAGCTGGGCCAGCAGCACATCTCCTTCACGACCGCGGCCAAGCTCACCGCCGAAGAGAAGCAGTCGGCCTGCCTCGTGGCCTACGCCGGTCAGGCGCTCACCACCGGCAAGCAGGCCGAGTGCTACGCCAATGACTACATCGGCCTCCACACCACGGCGGTGGCCGGCGGCCGGACCTACGCCACGCAGGGCGACTACATCACCGGCCTCAAGACCCGGCTGACCGATGCCCAGAAGGCCAGCCCCCCGAACGCCGCCACCATCGCCGACCTCAACACCCAGATCACCGCCGGCACCGCGGCCCGGGAGACCCTGTTCAAGGGTGAGACCCTCCGTGGTCTGCTGCTGACGTCCTTCGGGTTCAGCGTCTTCGGTGTGAAGGGTGGACAGGTCGCCACCGTGGCCTACCTGCTCGCCGGGCTGTTGGCGCTGCTGGTCCTGGCCGGCTTCGCCCACGGACTGATGACGTCGAAGACCAGGCTCGTGGTCTCACCCGAGCGCACCAAGGGCAAGGTGATCGAGCCCGACCTCGCCCGGGCGTGAACACCGTTTCGGAACTGACGACGGCCGTGGCGCCCCCAGGGGGGCGCCACGGCCGTCGTCAGTTCCGAAACGGTGTTCACGCCCGGGCGAG
>JAUZEX010000427.1 GCA_030838815.1 Actinomycetota bacterium | reverse complement strand
CCTGAACAACCCGCACAACATGGGCCTGAGCCGTGACCAGAAGACCCTGTTCCAGAGCCAGTGGTTCTCGAACAAGGTCACGGCGATCGACCTGGCCAGCGGACAGGAGCTGCACACCACCGAGGTCGGCCCGTCCCCGTCGCACGTCATGCGGCGTCCGGGTGCCGACACGCTCATCGTTCCCAACAACGGTGGCAACCGGATCGTGGAGCTCGACCCCGCCGGGTCGAAGGTGATCAAGTCGTACTTCTCCCAGGCCCCGGGTCAGGACCCCGCCTTCCCCCACGCCCACTGGGTGAGCTTCGACGGGAAGCACGTGGTCACCCCGAACTCGAACGAGTCCAACGCCTCGCTGTTCGACCTCAGCGTGCCGAACATGGTCAAGCCGTTCTCCGGCGGGTTCCCCGTCGCCACGTCGATGACCAACGACGGCAAGCGGGCTTACGTGGCCAACCTCCTCGACCACACCATCCGGTGCCTGTCGGTGGACGCGCCCTCCTGCCCGACGCCTGACGGTTCGATCGTCGAGACGTACTCGATCGACCTGCGGGAGCACTACAACAAGATCAGCGGCGAGTCGAACGGCCCCTACGGCCTTTCGCCGATCCAGCTGCCGATCAGCCCCGACGACCACTACATGCTGGTGGTCGGCACCTTCACCGGCAACGTGCTCGAGATCGACATGAAGACGAACAAGATCGTCAAGTCGTTCCCGTGCGGTCCCGGTTGCCACGGCATCAACTTCGGGGCCAAGAAGGGCGGGGGCTACCTCGGTTACGTGTCGGTCAAGTTCGCCAACGTCGCCTGGGTCATCGATGGTGACCCCAACAGCGACGGCGATCTGTCCGACGCCCGCCTGACCGGTGGTGTCATCACCAGTGGCGCCGCCACCAAGATCAACGACGACACGCCCAGCTCGCAGTTCGGGCAGGGCGGCCAGGGCGTCTGGGCCTACCCCGAGGTCTACAACGGGTGGGTGCAGGAGTTGCCTGACGAGTGGAAGTCGCAGTTGACCTGTCAGCAGCAGAACCCGCTTCTGAAGGCGGTCTGCTAACACAATCATGCGCCGTTTCCTGATCGGCGCCCTTCTCGCCGCCGCCGGGGTGTTCATCACCCCGGCGGCGGCTTGGGCCCATGCCGAGCTCCTGTCATCCACCCCCGGCTACGGGGATCGACTGCCCAGCGCCCCGGCCGAGATGCGCCTCGAGTTCTCGGGCGCCATGGACCTGACCGGCTCCCGCCTCACGTTGCAGCCCAAGGGCGGAAAGGTCGAGGCGCTGGGTCACCCGGCGCTGGCGTCAGCGGACCGCCGGGTGGTGGCGGTTCCGCTCCCGCCCAAGTTGAGCGACGGCAGCTACTCCCTCGTCTGGTTCTTCCTCGGCAACGACGGCCACCTCATGGGCGGGGACATCGAGTTCGAGGTCGGACGGGCTGCGCCGGAAGTCTCCGGCGCCACCACCGCGTCGGCCGGCCGCGTCGAACCGACCGCCAAGGTGCGGTCGCTCGGGGAGGGCATCGCCGGGCCGGCCATCGAACTGCAGGCCAGCGCCGCTCCCGCACCGGCCCCGAAACGGGCCCGTTTCACGATCGCCGTCGCCACTCCCCAGGCGGCCGTCCGTTTCCTCGACTACGCCAGCCTCGCCACCCTGATCGGTGGCGGCGCGTTCCTGGCCCTGGTCTGGACCGACGGCACCCGCGAGCGCCGGGCACAGCAGCTGTTGTGGTGGGCGCTGCTCGGATCGGCCGGCGCCACGCTTCTCAGCTTCGGCCTCACCGCCGCTGGCCTGCGGGGGGTAGGGGCCCTCGACGCCCTCCGCCCGTCCGTCATGAGCGCCGTTCTCGGCACCCGCTTCTCGCGGATCATCACCGCCCGGGCCCTCTTCCTGTCGTTGGGCTTCGTCGCCCTGGCCCTGCTGAGTCTGGGCCGGGACCGGGCGGTCAGCTCCCGGTGGTGGCAGGGGCTGGCCGGTGTCGCCGGCGGCGGGGTGCTGGTCACCCACGCCCTGCTGGGCCACGCCTCCAGCGAAGGTCTCCTGGCCCGTGTGGCCGTGCTGGTCCACCTGGCCGGGGTGTCCGTCTGGCTCGGCGGGCTCATCTTTCTCGTCGCCGTCGTGCTGCCCCGGCGGCGCCCCGACGAGGTCCGGGTCCTCCTGCCCCGCTTCTCCAGCCTGGCCTTCACGGCCGTGGCGGCCATGGTGGTGGCCGGGGCGGTGATGGTGACGCGGGTCGTGCCGAAGCTGAGCGCCCTGCCGCAGACCGGCTATGGCCGGATACTGCTGCTCAAGCTGGCCTTCGTGGCGCTCCTGCTCGTGGCCGCCCAGCAGGCCCGCACCTTCACGGAACGCCGCCTGGTGAAGGACTCCACCCGGCTGCGCCCGCTGCTCACGGCGGTGGGCGTGGAGCTGACCCTGGCCGTCGTGATCCTCTCGTCGACCGCCGTGCTGGTGGGCCGGGTCCCCCCCAGCACCCGTACCAACCGCACCGCTGCCCCAATCGTCACAGCACCGAAAGGACCATGATGCGCCCACTACGCGCCGCTGCCATTGTGGTGGCCCTCGCGTTGCTCGTGCCGATGCTGACCTCCGGTCCGGCCCGGGCCGAGGAACACACGGACGAGATCAAGGGCCTGGCCTTCAACCCGGACCAGCTCTCGGTTCGGGCCGGGGACGCCGTCACCTGGGTCAACCACGACAGCGACAAGCATCACCTGCAGGGCGACGGGTTCGAGTCGAAGGATCTGCCCAACAACAGCACGTTCACGGTCCAGTTCCCGGAGCCGGGGGAGATCGCCTACCACTGCACGATCCACACCTACATGGAGGGCAAGGTCGTGGTGCTGAACCCCGACGGCAGCACGCCGCCGTCCACCGCCGGGGAGCCCGAGGCGCCGCCCGCCCCGTCGACGACCACGTCGAGCACGAACCCGCCCGGTCCGCTGGACGGCGTTCCGGCGACGCCGCCCCCGCCGGTACCGGCGCCGAAGCGATGAGCAGGAGGGACACCGAGATGCGACAGACCCGCCTTCACCTTCTGCTGGCCACGATTTTGACGGTCAACCTGATCGGCGTCGGGGTGCTGGTGGCCCGGACCGCTGAGCGGCGCCCCGTCACGGTGCAGGCCGGAGCGTCACCGAAATACGACCTCGGCGCACCGGATCAACTGCCGGGGGAGATCTCCGTCGCCCCCGAGTCCGGCTCGGGCAGCGGCCGGCCCGACAGCTTCGTCGGGGGCGCCGCCCGGGGCGACGGCACCGTCTTCGCCAAGTACGACGTGGCCGACGACGGGGCCAAGGTGTTCAAGCTCGACGCCGCTCCCTACACCTGGATCGTGGCGCCCGGCGTGAAGAAGCAGGCCTTCGCCTTCAACGGCACCGTTCCCGGGCCGACGATCCGGGTCATCGAGGGCGACAAGGTCCGGGTGGTGGTGAGCAACCACCTGCCGACCGGCACCGCCGTCCACTGGCACGGCATGGTGCTGCCCAACAAGATGGACGGCGTCCCCGGCATCACCCAGGACCCGATCGAGCCCGGCGGCTCGATGACCTACGAGTTCGTCGCCGTGGCGACCGGGACGCACTGGTACCACAGCCACTGGGACGGCGATCAGGTCGGCAAAGGCCTCTACGGCTCCCTGGAGGTCGTGCCCCACAGCGGGGACCGGGCCGTCGACCGCGACTACCGGCTGTTCGTCGGCGACACGAACCTCGGCTTCGTGATCAACGGCCGGACCTATCCCGGCACCGAGCCCCTCAAGGCCAAGGTGGGGGAGAAGATCCGGATCCGGCTCACCCCCACCGGTGAGCTCTCACACCCCTTCCACCTCCACGGCCAGCCGTTCCAGCTGGTGGCCCAGGACGGGTTCGACTTACCCCAGCCCATCACGATGGACACGCTGCTGATATCGACGGCCCAGACGTTCGACATCATCACGGTGGCGCTGGCCCCGGGGAAGTGGATGTTCCACTGCCACATCTTCAGCCATATGCACGCCGCCGGGCCGCATGCCGGGCATCAGATGTCGGGTCTCGTGACGACCCTCGACGTCGAACCCAACGCGGTCCCGGCCGCCCCGCCGCTCAACGGCATCAACCCCGCCGTCGGCGTGCCGTCCGCTCCCGTCACCCCCGGCCCCGACAACCCGCCCGGCGGTGACCCGAAGGACAAGGACAAGAACGGAGGGGGCGCCGCCCCGCCGGGCGACCATCACTGATCACCAATCGCTGGGTGGTGACGCCTGAACCACCCGCTGGGCTGGGGCGAGCCCAGCGGGTGGTCGGCGTCGGACCGGATCGCTGGAGACGCCACTTCGTCCTGGGACCCCGTCACGATCGGGGTGGTTCTGCGTTGCGGGGCACGCCCCCTCTACGGACATTTGCCGTGCCTCACCCGCAAGCGGGGCAAGGTCGGACTCCCGTCGCCGCATCGGCATCGAGTCGTCATACGTTTGCAACTGTCCATGGCGCAACCGCTTCAGCGCAGGGCGAGGCCGGTAGCCTGAGGCGCGATGAGCGACTACCTGCCGCCGCCCCCACCCCTCGGGCCGATGGGGGCCGAGGAGCCACTCGACGCCCTTGGGCGGCCACTGGCCGCCTGGGGCCAGCGCCTGGGTGCCTTCGTCATCGACGAGGTCTTCATCCAGGTCATCACCCTCTGCGCCCGCTTCGCCCTGGGCCTACGGCACACCCTGGCGGGCGCCCTCCTCGCCTTGGTGATGGCGGCCGCTTACTACGCCGTGCTCAACGGCAGCGAGATGGGCCAGACATTCGGAAAGCGGGTGCTCGGCATCCAGGTCCGCGACGCCGCCTCGGGCGGCCCGATCGGCGTCGAGCGCGCCGCCCTCCGCTACGTCGTCGTGGGGATGTTCCGGGTCATCGTTTTCTTCGGGTTGTTCACCGTTCTCGACGGCTTGTGGCCCCTGTGGGACCCGAAGCGCCAGGCGCTGCACGACAAGATCGCGGGCAGCGTCGTCGTCCGGCTCACGCCGTCGTGACGGACCGCTCGACCGGCACCGCCCGGGAGAAGAGGTCGAGCACCGGGCAGTGCTCGTCGACGGCCGCGGCCAGCTCCTCGTAGCGGGCGGCGGGCTCGGGGCCCTCCAGCGTGACCGAGCACTGGACCGCCGACGGCGCCGGCGTCCCCGACCCGGGGAACCCGAAGAAGGCGCCGGTGTCGAAGTTGGCCTCCACCGTCACCGTGACGCCGTCGAGGCGGAGCCCGAGCTCCTCGGCCCAGTAGCGGTAGGTGATCGCCTGGCAGGAGCCCAGCGCCGCCAGCGCCATCTGGACGGGGTTGGGCGCGGTCCCGGTGCCGCCGACCGACATCGGCTCGTCGGCGGCGAACTCGAAGGCGCCGGCCCGGAGGTCGACCCGCGTCCCGTCCCCCATGCGGGCCTCGGTCCGCAGCCGCACCACCGCCCGGGCCGGGTCGTCGCCCACCTTCTGCCGGGCGGCGGCGACGGCGTCACGGATGGTCGGCGGGGACGGCGCAGCGGGCATGCGCCCATGCTAGGAGTACCGGGTGGAACCCGTCTCCCGACCGCCCCCCGGTGACCTGGCGCTGATTGCCGTCGCCGTGGTCGCCGTGTCGACCTCGGCGCCGCTCATCCGGGAGGCGCAGGCGCCGGCGCTGGCCATCGCCTTCTGGAGAAACGCTCTGGCCGTCGCGGTCCTGGCCCCGGTCTGCGCCGTCCGCCGCCGGTCGGAGATCGCCCGGCTCGGGCGGCGACCGGCGGGCGGAGCGCTGCTGGCCGGCGCGTTCCTGGCCGCCCATTTCGCCACCTGGGTACCCAGCCTGTCCTTCACGACCGTGGCTTCCTCGGTGGCGCTGGTGGCCACCCAGCCGGTGTGGGCGGCGCTGATGGCCCGGGCCCGCGGCTACGACGTCCCGGGCCGGGCGTGGCTGGGGATCGGGCTGGCCGTCGGCGGCGCCGTCCTCCTGACCGGGGTCGACGTCGCCCTCTCCGGCCGGGCGCTGACCGGCGACCTGCTGGCGCTGGCCGGCGGGATCCTGGCCGCGGCCTACGTCACCGTCGGCGGCGAGGTCCGCCAGACGGTGTCGACAACCGTCTACACCACCATCTGCTACTCGACGGCGGCGGCCGTGCTGGGCCTCCTGTCCCTCGGCGGCGGGCAGGCCCTCGCCGGGTACGACCGCCGCACCTGGCTGTGCCTGCTGGCGCTGACCGCCGGGCCGCAGTTCCTGGGCCATTCCGTGGTGAACCGGGTGCTGCGCACCACCAGCGCCACGATCGTGTCGGTGGCCATCCTGTTCGAGATCGTCGGGTCGACGGTGCTGGCCTGGATCGCCTTCGGCGAGGCGCCCCCGGCCGGCGCCTACCCGGCCGCCGTCCTCATCGCCTTCGGGATCGTCCTCGTCGTCCTGTCCGGCCGACCGCCGGAACCGGTGCCGGTCGTCGACTGACCGTTACGAACCTTCGGCCCGGACCCGGTAGCTGTTGCGGTTCTCCGAGCCGAGGATCATCGTGCAGTCGCCGAAGGCGGGGTCGAAGTCGCCGGACTCGACGTTGTCGCCCGGGGCGATGACCAGGGCGTGGAAGGGTTCCCGGTCGAGGAAGTCCTCCAGGCTGCCCGATCCCCGGTTGCGGTAGATGAACAGTGTGTCGTGGGTGGCCGTGACCAGCCAGTGGCGGTCGGGCGACGGCTTGGCCACCGATACGCCCCGGGAGTCCGACAGCTCGCCGAGCAGCGTGGGGACGTTGACGCCGCTGGTCGAGAGCGGCTTGTCGAAGCGGTAGACCTTGGCCGGAAACGTCTTGGCCACCAGCACGAGCTTGTTGTCGTAGGTGAAGGCCGCCTCGGTGTTGGACTTGGCGT
>JAUZEX010000404.1 GCA_030838815.1 Actinomycetota bacterium | reverse complement strand
GCCACCCTCTTTGTCAACCCCGCGACCGGGAAACGATCCACGCTCGATGGCTGGCTTCCTCTCGCCTGGTCGCCCGCCGGCGACCTGCTCCTGGTGAGGGACGCGGCCAAGGGCACAACGTTGGCCGTGGTCGAAGCGACGGACCTGACCAAGACCAGAAACGTCGGTGTGTCCGAGGCCGGAACGGTCTGGGACGCCATTTGGCTTCCCGCCTGAGGGGAAGGAGCCCGATGCAATCGGAGCAACGCAGCACCGCGGCCGGAAACGACGACGTCAGGGTTAGCGCGATTCGAGCTCGGCCGCTCCTCGAGCACACGAGCGACCAACGCTCTGCGCTCCCCCCAGTCGGACGGCCACCGCGGAAGGGCTATGGACGCACCGTGGCGTTCGTCGCCGCGGCCCTCGTGGCGGCAGCCGTGGTGGCCAGGCTCGGATTCGAGCTCTGGGACCGCACCACCCTGCATCCTGGCGGGCCATTGGTGGCGAGCGCCGGCATCAACGGTCAACCCCTCCCCGTCGGCGAGCCGACCGCGTTCCGCGGCCTCGTGCTGCGGAATAGGGCCACGAAGCCGGCCGTGGTCGAGAAGTTCCGCATCCTCGGGGTCACGGGCGGTTTCGAGGTCCTCGACGTGCACGCCAGTCCTGTCCCCTCAAGCAACGCGGCGATGTCGGTCGGTCGGCCCGTCGTGCCTGCCGCCACCCGGACCAAGGCCGGTCAGACTGAGGGGGAACTGCCGCTCGTCATTCGAGCCCGGGCAGCGGTGCCGGGAGTCGCCCGGGCCCGTGGTGTGGAGGTGACCTACCGCGTTGGGCACCGGCGCTATCGGCGTTCCGACGACAGCTCGATGTATCTCTGTGCGCCCCGAGAGCAGTTCCCGGGCTTCACGTGCCCCGGTGAAGGGGAAGGCCGGTTCAGCGACACGGCGGTCGACTTCCCAATCAGCCGGTAGCTCAGGCCGAAAGGCGCGTGAGGCGCTCGACTCGGTCAGCGCGTCGATTGCCAGCGGGTACCGGACCCCGAGAGCGGCACGCTCGTCGGCGGTCACCGCCGAGGGCAGACACAGCAACTCCAGGCCGACAACTCGATTCTCGGCGTCGACGTCGACGCTCACGAGCGTGGCGACCTCCACCGTGCGGGCCACCGCTTCGTCGGTGACCCGTACGTAGAACGCTGCCACCTCGGTGTCGTACTCGACGAGCATCGCGGCCACAGTACCGAGTCCCCTGCTGCTTGGCGCCGGCGGCGGCGAAGGGGTCGAGTCCCTCCTCAACTGGCTTGGCGGAGGAGGTGGAGATCGCCTAGAGGGGCGAAGTAGGGATCGGTGGCGGCGAGGCGGGAGACCCGATCCACCAGCCGCTTGCACGTCTGGCGGACGGCTTCGGGGCGGAGGGCGTAGGCCCGGGCGACGGTGACGGCGGGCGATGGGTCGCCCTGGCCCGCCTGCATGCGGACCTCGAACAGGATCTCCTGCTGCGATGGTCGGCTCACCCGGCGCAGGGCCTCCTCGAGAAGCCCGAGCTCGCTGCGGACGGAGGCCAGCCTGCCCAAGGTCACGAGGACGGGCTCGTCGGCGCGGCCGGCCGGAGGGGCCACGGCCTCGATGTCGGCCGGGCCGCCCTCGGGGAGCGGGTCGGTGAACTGACCGACGTAGGCGACCACGATGGCCCGCACCCGGAGGCGCCCCCAGGTCCAGGGGAGGACCCCGTGCGATGCGTCCCACGACTTCGCCCGCCGGAACAGGTCGGCGCACACGTCGACGGCCAGCCCGTCGACCTCGGCGGCGTCGAGGTGGGTCACGCCGAGGCGGGCCAGCTCCTTGCGGACCACGCCGCCGATGGGGTCGCCGTACTCCTCGTGCAGCGCTCCGAGCGCGTCGGTGTCGCCCTCCGCCATCGCCGTCATGATCTCCGTCAGCCGCTCGAACCAGCCCTGCTCCACCCTGTCCGCCCTTCCCTCTCGCGCTCTCGAAATCCATTGTGCGGAAAGGGTCTGACAAGAAACATCGATGTGATTCGAAGGCGCGCCGGGCCCAGTCCCGCCCGTCCGCAGGCATGTTGCGGGGCGAAGGGGCGCAACGGTGCAAACCGCCCATTCCGGCAGCGCGGCGCCCGCCCTGCGTCGGAACCGGAACGGTGCGGGCGGCCGGCGGATCAGGCGGCGCCGTGGACGGCTTCGAGCATCGGCGCCACCCGGGCGGCGAGGGCGGCGATGGTGCGGCAGGCGTGGCCGAGTTCGGCGGCGTCGAGGGTGGCAAGGAGCAGCTCGTCGCCGACGAAGACGGCGTCGTCGGCCCAGTAGAGGCGGGCGAAGCGGACGTGGCGGTTCAGGTCGTTGAGCTCGGTGAGCAGCTCGGGGGTCGGCGCGACGCCGTGGGCCAGGATGGCGAAGGCGTGGACAGTGTCGGGCGTGCCGGTGTCGTCGCCCTCGACGAGGCTGAGGTAGAGGAGGCGGTCGTCGTCGAGGGGGACGGCGTAGTCGCCGTCGTCGTCCCGTTCGAGGTCGCAGGCGTCGACGTCGAGGAGCTCGGCCAGCATGGCCTCGAATGCCGGCCGGGCCGACTCGACGCCGATGCGGACGGGCATGAGCAGGGCCAGGAAGCCGTCGTCGGTCTCGACCCGCAGCGGGACGCTGGAATCGGACGGGAGGTGGAGGGTGAGGACGTCTTCGCCCGCGG
>JAUZEX010000397.1 GCA_030838815.1 Actinomycetota bacterium | reverse complement strand
GCGTCCTCGGTCAGGAGGCCGAGGGCGGACGCCTCCTCCCGGGGTTCGGTGGTACTGCACGAGCCGTAGGCCCGGAACAAGGCGCGGGTGAGCAGCGCCATCCGGGCCGACACCGTCCGGAATTCGGCCACCAGGGCGGCCTCGTCGGTGGTGGCCAGAACCTCGGCCACCTCCTCGACGGAGCCCCTGGCCGCCGCCCGAGCCGTGCCGAGGACAAGGTTGAGGTAGCCGTGGTGCACGAAGCCGGTCGCCTCGTCCCGGTGGCGGACGGCGCCGTGGAGTCCTGCCGTCGCCTTGAAGTTGACCGCTGTCTCGGCGCAGGAGCAGAGGAAGGCGGCCAGTTCGTCCGGCGACGGGAACAGCTCGGCCCGGGCACCCCCGCAGCGGACCTTGGCGCCCCGCAGGCCGCCCGGCCGCCCCGCCCCCGCCACTCCCCGTCGCACGTCGTCCCCGCCCGGCCCGCCGGGCCCCCGCCCCACGGCGATCTCCTTGATCCAGGAGGGGTCCCGCGGCCCCTCGATGTAGACGGCGGCGTTGATCCCGGCCAGGGCGTCCAGGGCTTCCGTCACCGCCTCGGCCGTCGGGGCGGGCACCTCGACCAGGTCGAGTGCCACCCGGGGCTCGTCGGCTACCTCGGCCAGCGCCGCCTCCAGCCCGTCCAACCCTGTGTCGAGGATCAGCCCGAGACGGAGACGCCGGTCGATTCCCCGCTCGGCAAGCGGGACGGGGGGCCCGCCTGTCCAGCTCCCCAGGCCGGGCTCCGCCCGCAGCTCGGCGAGCCGGCTGGCCGGGCAGAGGAAGCGGTGCGAGAGCATGGCGTGGCCGGCCGCTTCGTCGGCCTTGTGGCGGGCCAGGGCGGCGTCCATCGCCAGCTGCTCCGGAGGGAAGAGGCCGGCGTCGTCGACCAGGCCGGCCAGAAGGGTGTTCAACGGTCGAGGCCCCGGGTCAACGGTCGAGGCCCCGGGCCCACGTCCAGGCGTACTCCGGATCCTGCGTCTCCCGGGCGGCGGGCCCCAGGCCGAGAGGCCGGAAGGTGTCGACCATCACCGCCACCTCGTCGGTACCGGGCTTGCCTGTGGCCGCCTCGACGCTGCCGGGTTGGGGGCCGTGGATGAACCCGGCCGGGTGGAGGCTGATCGACCCGAGCCCGATCCCCGAACCCTTCCGGGACATGAAGTCGCCCCCCACGTAGAACAGCACCTCGTCGGAGTCGACGTTGGCGTGGTTGTAGGGGACGGGCACGGCCTCGGGGTGGAAGTCGAACAGGCGCGGCACGAAGGAGCAGACCACGAAGTTGGGCCCTTCGAAGGTCTGGTGGACGGGCGGGGGCTGGTGCAGACGGCCCACGATCGGCTCGAAGTCGCCGATGTTGAAGGCCCAGGGGTAGAGGCACCCGTCCCATCCGACGACGTCGAAGGGATGGTGGAGGTAGGTGTAGCGGGTGAGGCCGTCCCGGGTGCGGACGAGCACCGGGGTCTCACCGTCGTCGACCAACAGCGGCTCGGCCGGCGCCCGGAGGTCGCGCTCGCAGTACGGCGAGTGCTCCAGGAACTGCCCGGCCGGCGACAGGTAGCGGCGGGGCGGGCGGACGTGGCCCCGGGCCTCGAGCACCAGCAGCCGCAGTCCTGACTCACCGGGGGACACCCCCGGACCGCCGGGGGCGCCCGGGCCGTTCGGCACCCAGCGGTGGGTCGTCGACGTCGGGATCACCACGTAGTCGCCCGCTCGCACCTCGAGGGCGCCGTACACCGACTCCAGGGTGGCGGAGCCCGACTCGACATAGACCAGCTCGTCGCCGGTGGCGTTGCGGTACAGCTCGCTCACCCCGCCCGGCCCCGCGGCCGGGGCGGCGATCAGGAGGCGGACGTCGTCGTTGGCCAGCAGGAGCCGGCGGCCGGCGACGGCGTCGCCGCCGGCCGGGAGGGCGTGGGTCCGGAGGTGGCGGGGCAGGAGCGGCCGGTTGGCCGCGACCTCGACCGCGGCCGTGCTCTCGTCGACGGCCTCGGCCTTGACGATCGCCGTCGGCGGGCGGCGGTGGTAGAGCAGCGCCGAGTCGGCCGAGAACCCGTCCACACCCATGAGCTCCTCGCTGTGGAGCCCGCCGTCGGGCCGCTCGAAGCGGATGTGACGCTTCCGGGGGACCTCGCCGACCCGGCGGTAGTAGGGCATGACGAAACTCTACGTTCAGCCTCTCCTCGCCGCTCCGGCCCCGGCCCGAAATGGCCTGCGGCTAAACCGTAAGCGGAGGCCGTTTGGCAACTCCTGGTAGGGGGTAGGTCCGGATAGACTCAATTCATCACAGAAGCCACATTGGTAACATAAATCACACCCGTAGTAGCGTCACCTCTTTCTTACAGTGTTCCGGGGAGGGCCACCAGTGAAGAGATCGCTCCATATCGTCGTGCTCGCCGTCCTGGCGTTATTGCTCATAGGTCCGATACCCAATTCCATGGCCGGTCCGCCCGGCCCCCGCCTCAAGAGCGGCCCGGGCGCCACGCCCGTCCAGCCGCTGGCCGTCACCGGCGGCGACGCCGCCGCCTACGGCACGGGAACCATCCTCCATGCCGACGCCCTCCGGCAGGGGACCCACAGCCTCGTCGATCTCGACGTGGCCTTCTCCGGCGCGGCCTTCTCGTCCGGGCCGATCCCCGGCGTCAGCAACGAAGTCAACCGCGTCGTGACCGCCCAACTCGACGCCAACGCCGGCCGCGGCCGGGGCACCGCCCTCGAGCTCGGGCTCGGGTCCGACCCCATCCCGCTCATCGGCCAGCTGTCCCAGGCCTCGGCGCCCCCGTCGACCAGGCTGATCGAGCGGGTGATCGGCCCGCTCGGCGTTCCCGGCATCGTCACTGCTGACCTCCTCCGGAGCCAGGCCCAGGCCCGGGCCCGCCAGAACGCCTGCGTGCTGGGCGGCGACCAGGCCTACGGCCTCGGATCCGTCCTCAACCTCAACGTGCTGAACGGGCTGCTGGCCACCGTGGCCAGCCCGCCGATGCGGGAAGTGTCCCAGTCGGCGTCCACGACCCGGATCGTCCCCGGCAGCACGCCGGACCGGCTCGGCCTGCGCAGCGAGACCCGCCAGACGATCGCCCCGGTCACCTTCTTCAAGGGCACCCCGGGGCAGTTCACCATCGAGGTGCTCGGGGAATGGGCCCTGCGGGCCACCGCCGACGGCGTCAAGGGCTCGGTCAGCTACGGCCCGCTGTCGGCGTCGCCCGAGACGCCCGTCCTGCGGGTGCTCGGTGACCACGGCCAGGTCCTGGGCCAGCTCACCACCCAGCAGCTGCTCGGCCCCAAGGGCCTCGAAATCGTGATTCCCGGCGTGGCCGAGATCGTTCTCGGCGAGGACCCCCGGGCCATCGGCGGGGACGCCTCGTCGAACCCGGTCATCGAGGCCACCAAGGCCGCCGCCGCCGTCGACGTGGTGCGGGTCAAGCTCCTCGGCGGCGCCCTGGCCGACGTACGGGTCGGGCACATGGAAGCGGCCGTGTCCGTGCCCGCCGGCGGCGTGCAGTGCCCCGGCGTCCAGGTCGTCCACACGGTTGACAACCCGACGGTCACCCCCGGTCAGGACTTCATCTACACGATCACGGTGACCAACCCCAACGACTGCGACCTGACCCACTTGAAGCTGGTCGAGACGCCGACGGGGACCCCGTCGGGGGTGAAGTTCGAACTGGTGTCGGCGACGCCGACGGGCGGCTCCCTCTCCGGCGGGACCGCCACCTATCCCGACATCGGGCCGCTCGCCTCCGGCGAAGCGAAGACCGTGAAGATCAAGGTCAAGATCCCGGCCGACTCCACCCCGGGCAAGCTGACCGCCCTGGCCGTGGCCACCGGGGTCTGCCCGGCGAAGCCGCTGCCGACCACCGACCTCCACCCGACGCTGCCCGGCACCGGCGGGCCGTCCCCCGATGACATCCCCGTGCGGGGGGAGGCCTCGGTCGACGGGCCCACCATCGGCGTGTGCGTGGTGCCGGACCTGAAGGGCCTCACGCCGACCCTGGCCAAGAAGGCTCTCGAAGCGGCCGGCTGCACCCTCGGCGACGTGACCGACGGCGGCCCGGGCAAGCCGGCCGACCTCGGCAAGGTCACCGACCAGGGGCCGAAGGCCGACACGACCGTCCCGCTCGGGACGCCGGTCGACATCACGGTCGGCGGTCCGCTGTGCACCGTCCCGCCCCTGGCCGGCCTCACCGCCGACCAGGCCAAGACCAAGCTGGAGGACGCCGGCTGCAAGCTCGGCACGGTGACCACCGGCCCCACCGGCAACCCCGAGGACGCGGGCAAGATCTCGACGCAGACGCCGCCCGCCGGGGACAAGGTCCCGAGAGGCACCGTGGTCGACGTGGTCGTCTTCCCGCCGGCCTGCGTGGTGCCGGACCTCGCCCACCTGACCGAGACCGAGGCCAAGGCCAAGCTGGAAGCGGCCGGCTGCCGCCTTGGGACCGTGACCCCCGGCCCCGACAACCCTGACCTGGCCGGCAAGGTCGTCGACCAGAGCGTGCCCAAAGACAAGACCGTCGAGCACGGCACGGAAGTCAGCGTGACGGTGGCCGGTCCGGTCTGCATCGTGCCCGGCGTGACCGGCATGAACGAGGGCGACGCCCGGAGCAAGGTCGAGACCGCCGGCTGCGTCCTCACCACCGAGCAGCGGTCCACCACCAACCCTGACGAGGCCGGGAAGGTGCTGGCCCAGAGCCCGGAGGCGACCACGGTGCTGGCCAAGGGCTCGCCGGTCAAGGTGACCCTCGGCGTGCAGGTCGCCGGCGCGTCGCTGACCCGGGCGCCGGACCTGCCCGCGACGGGCCCGAACACCGCGGGGGCGGGAACCGGGGCGGGGACGCTGGTCCGCACCGGTGGCATCGCCCTCGGCGGGCTCGCCCTGTGGCTGCTGATCAGCGGCCTCATGGCCCAACTGGCGAGCTCGGAGCGCCTGTGGCGCCTGGCCCGGCGGCTGAGGGGCTAGCAGCACAAGACGCAAGTACACGTTGTCCGCTTCGGCCTGGTCCCGCTCTCAGCGGGGCCAGGCCGAAGCGCTATCTGCTATCGACCCCCGTTTGCCGCGGCGGGGAAGCGGTAGCGGAGGAACAGGTACCCGTCTTCCTCGCACAGGGAGTGGAGGGCCAGCAGCGGCGGCGAGGTGAGCGCGGTGCCGGTGAGGATCCGTTTGGCGGCGCCGGAAACGAGGCGGGGGGCGAGCGTGAGGCAGAGCTCGTCGAGGACGCCGGCCGCGGCCAGGGCGCCGTTGAGGCTCGGGCCGCCCTCGGCCAGGACGTGGGCGAACCCCCGCTCCCCCAGCTGCGCCACGGCCCGGGCGAGATCGACCTCGCTCTCGCCGGCCACGACCACGTCGGCCACCTTCGATGCCCGCATGACGTCGGCGGCGGGCGCCCGCCGGTGGGTGACGATGAGCGGCCGGTGGGTGGCGGCGGTGAAGAACGGCGTGTCCCAGTCGAGCCGGAGCGACGCGGACACGACGGCGATCGGCAGATCGGCCGGTCCGTAGGTCTCGGCCCGCACGGTGCCGGCGGCGACGAGCACGACGTCGGCCAGCGAACGCAGGGCGGAGAACACCCGGTGGTCGGCCGGTCCGCCGAGACCACCCGACAGCCCGTCCACCGCCGTCGACCCGTCCACCGACGAGATCATGTTGAGCCGGACGGCCGGCCGCCCGGCCACGATGGGAACGTCCCGGTAGACGTCGAGGGGTTCGACGGAGTCGACCGGTTCGGGGACGAGCTGGCGCACGACCCGATTCTTGACCGTGCGCCAGTCTCCCGCCGGATCAGCTCTCGGGTGCGGCCTCGCCGTGGGCCCGGACCGACAGGTCGTTCCACTGCTCCCAGGTGGCGATCCGGTGGGCGTACTCGCCCTTCATCATCTCGAGGGGCCCGTCGCCGAAGAAGATGCGCAGCGGCGGCTCGGCGGCGTCGACGATCTCCAGGATGGCGGGGCCGGTCGCCTCGGGGTTGCCCCGGGTGCGGTTGGCCCATGCCTGGGCCCGGGCGGCCCGGACGCCGTCGTAGGCGGGGATCTCGGCGGCGTGGATCGACGACGGGCCGGCCCAGTCGGTCGTGTAGCCGGTCGGCTCGACCAGCGTGACCTTGATACCGAAGCCGGCCACCTCGGCCGCCAGCGACTGGCTGAAGCCCTCGAGGGCCCACTTCGAGGCGTGGTAGAGCCCGAGCGTCGGAAAGGCATTCACGCCGCCGATGGACGACACCTGGATGATGTGCCCCGACCCTTGGGCCCGCATGACCGGCAGCGCCGCCTTCGTCACCCACAGGGCGCCGAAGAAGTTGGTCTCGAGCTGGGCCCGGGCCTCCGCCTCGCTGATCTCCTCGACCGTGCCGAACAGGCCGTAGCCGGCGTTGTTGACGACGACGTCGAGCCGGCCGAAGTGTTCCTGCGCCCG
>JAUZEX010000614.1 GCA_030838815.1 Actinomycetota bacterium | reverse complement strand
CGGATCCGTTCGAAGGTTCCCACATGGGCGTGACCGCCGAGAATGTGGCGGCCAAATGGTCCATCTCCCGCGAGGCCCAGGACATCCTGGCCGTGGAGAGCCACCGCCGGGCGGCGACGGCGGTCCGGGAGGGGCGTTTCAAGGAGCAGATCGTTCCCGTCGAGGTCACGGCGAAGCGCAGGACCGTGGTGGTCGACGCCGACGAGCACGTGCGGGAGGACATCGACCTGGAGGCTCTGGCCAAGCTGCGGCCGGCCTTCCAGAAGGACGGGACTGTGACGGCCGGCAATGCCTCGGGGATCAACGACGCCGCCGCCGCGGTGGTGCTGGTCGAACGGGCCACGGCGCAGCGGATGGGGCTCGAGCCGCTCGGCCGCCTCGTCGCCTGGTCGAATGTCGGTGTCGAGCCCCGGGAGATGGGGATCGGCCCGGTGCCCGCCGTCCGGAAGCTGCTGGCCGCCACAGGGCTGACCATCGACGACATCGACGTCATCGAGTCCAACGAGGCGTTCGCCGCCCAGGCGCTGGCGGTGGCCGCCGAACTCGGGCTCCCGGACGACCGCACAAACCCCAACGGCGGAGCCATCGCCCTCGGGCACCCGATCGGCGCCAGCGGCTGCATCCTCACCGTGAAGGCCCTCCACGAGCTCCGCCGCATCGGCGGACGGCGGGCCCTGGTGACCATGTGCATCGGCGGCGGGCAGGGCATCGCCGCCCTCTACGAGCGAATCTGACCAGAGGAGAGATCACCATGTCCGACCAGACCATCTCCGACCTGCGCGTCGCTCTCGTCACCGGTGGGAGCCGGGGCATCGGAGCCGCCATCACCACCATGCTGGCCCGCGACGGCGTCCACGTCGCGGCCGGCTACAGCAAGGGCAAGGACGCCGCCGAGGAGCTCGCCGCCAAGCTGGGGGCCGAGGGGCTGTCCGTCTCCGCCCACCAGGGCAACGTCGGGATCCCCGAAGACTGCCAACGGGTCGTCGACGACGTGCTCGCCCGGTACGGCCGCATCGACTACCTGGTCAACAACGCCGGCGTCACGGTGGACAAGACCGTCAAGAAGATGACCGTCGACGACTGGCACGCCGTGTTGCGGGTGAACCTGTCGGGCGCCTTCTACATGACCAAGGCGGTGCTCGACCACATGCTGGAGCGGGGATCGGGCCGGATCGTCAACATCAGCTCGGCCATCGGCGACATGGGCGGCTTCGGCCAGGCCAACTACGCCGCCTCGAAGTCGGGCCTCTTCGGGCTGACCAAGAGCCTGGCCCTGGAAACCGCCCGCAAGGGCATCACCGTCAACTGCGTCACGCCCGGCTTCATCGAGACCGACATGCTGGCCGCCGTCCCCGACGAGACGTTGCGCACCGTCGTCGGCCGGATCCCGGTGGGCCGGCTCGGTCAGGGGTCCGAGATCGCCCGGGCCGTCAAGTTCCTCGTCGACGACGACGCCGGCTACATCACCGGCTCGGTGCTGGCGGTCAACGGCGGCCTCGAGATGTGAGCGTCGGCGTGTGACGCCGAGGCGGCCGGCTCCGATGCGTAGACGAAGAAGAAGGTGCAGCCCCACGGGCCGACGGACACGGCGTGCTCGCACCCGGCCGGGACGTGCACATAGGCCCCCGGGCCGACGTCCCGGTCCAGGACCCGGCAGCCACCCTCCATGATCCACATGTGGTGGGCGGTGTCGGGGTGATGGTGGGCGCGGAGCTCGGCGCCGGCCCGGGCGTGCATGACCCCGGAGGCCGAACTGCCCGAGCGCCACAGGAGCTTGGCCGACAGGTCATCGCCGGCGGGCGTCGGGACCAGCTCGGCGATGGTGGTGGCGTCGAACACCATGGGCTCGGCAAGCAGAGAGGTCATCGTTACTCCTTCAAGGGGCACATTGATTCATGCTCCAGCGTCGCCCTGGGCCGCCGCCCGCACCAGGGCCGAAGGTCCCCCCGATGGTTGGGACCATCGCCTCTGCGCAGGATCGCGCTTTGAGTGCGATCGTCGAGGCGGACCCCACAAGTAGAGGAGGCGCGTTCTCGTGGAGTGGATCTGTGTCGACGGGAACGAGGCGGCGGCCCGCGTCGCCTACGCCAATGCCGAGGTGATCGCCATCTATCCGATCACCCCCGCCACGAACATGGGGGAGCACGCCGACGACTGGGCGGCGGCGGGAAAACCCAACCTGTGGGGTGTGGTGCCCGAGGTGGTCGAGATGCAGTCGGAGGCCGGCGCGGCCGGCGCCCTGCACGGAGCGTTGCAGAAGGGGGCCCTGGCCACCACGTTCACGTCGTCGCAGGGCCTGCTGCTGATGGTCCCCAACATGTTCAAGATCGCCGGAGAGCTGACCCCGGCCGTGATCCACGTCGCCGCCCGGGCCATCGCCACCCATGCCCTGTCGATCTTCGGCGACCACTCGGACGTCATGCACGCCCGATCCACCGGCTGGGCCATGCTGTGCGCCTCTTCCGTCCAGGAGGCGCAAGATTTCAGCCTCGTGGCCCACGCCGCAACGCTGCGGTCCCGGGTGCCGTTCCTCCACTTCTTCGACGGGTTTCGCACCTCGCACGAGATCAACCGCATCGTGGCCCTCGACGAGAGCGACGTCCGGGCTCTGATCCGAGATGACGACGTGGTCGCCCACCGACTCCGGGGGCTCACCCCCGACGCGCCGGTCTTGCGGGGGTCGGCCCAGAACCCCGACGTCTTCTTCCAGGCCCGGGAGGCGGCCAACTCGTTCTACGACGCCACTCCCGCCATCGTCGCCGAGGTGATGGACGAACTCGCCGCCCGCACCGGCCGGCGCTACGGCCTGGTGGAGTACGTCGGCGCCCCCGACGCCACCCGGGTGATCGTGCTCATGGGCTCGGCCGCCGGCGCCGCCGAGGAGGCGGTCGAGACCCTGACCGCCGCCGGTGAGCCCGTCGGGCTGCTCAAGGTCCGGCTGTACCGCCCGTTCCCCGCCGCCGAGCTGGTCCGGGCCCTGCCGCCGTCGGTGCGGGCGGTGGCCGTCCTCGACCGGACCAAGGAGCCGGGCGCCCCCGCCGAGCCGCTCCACCTCGACGTGCTGGCCGCCGTGACCGAGGCGATGGAGGGGGACGACCCGCTGTTCGCCGTGGCCCCCCGGGTGATCGGCGGCCGCTACGGCCTCGCCTCCAAGGAGTTCACCCCGGCCGACGTCAAGGCCGTCTTCGACGAGCTGGCCAAGCCCCGCCCCAAGCGCCGCTTCACCGTCGGCATCGTCGACGACGTCACCCACCTGAGCCTGGCCGTCGACCGGAGCTTCGGCTCGCCCCGCCCGGCCGGGCAGGTCGACGCGCTGTTCTTCGGCCTCGGCGCCGACGGGACGGTGGGCGCCAACAAGACCTCGGTGAAGATCATCGGCGAGTACGCGGGCCTCTCCGCCCAGGGCTACTTCGTCTACGACTCCAAGAAGTCGGGGTCGGTGACCGTGTCGCACCTCCGCTTCGGGCCCGAGCCGATCCGCTCCACCTACCTCATCGACCAGGCCGACTTCGTGGCCTGCCACCAGTTCGGCCTGCTCGGCAAGATCAAGATCCTCGAGCACGCCCGGGAGGGCGCCACCTTCCTGCTCAACAGCCCGTACCCGGCGGAGACGGTCTGGGAGCACCTCCCGCTGGAGGTGCAGACCCAGATCGTGGCCAAGGACATCGCCTTCTGGGTCATCGACGCCTACCGGCTCGCCACCGAGGTGGAGATGGGCAACCGCATCAACACCATCATGCAGCCGTGCTTCTTCCAGCTCTCGGGCGTGCTGCCCCCCGGCGAGGCCATCGCCCACATCAAGGCCTCGGTGGAGCAGACCTACGGCAAACGGGGCCGCACGGTGGTGGAGCGCAACTTCGCCGCCATCGACCGCTCCATCGCCGAGCTCTGCCAGGTCGACGTCCCCCACAAGGCGACCGCCACCCTCACCCGGGACCTCCCGATGCTGGCCGGCGCCACCGACTTCTTCACCCGGGTCACGTCCCTCCTCATCGCCGGCGAGGGGGACCTGCTCCCGGTCTCCGCCCTCCCCGTCGACGGCACCTTCCCCACCGACACCGCCCGCTACGAGAAACGGGCCATCGCCCAGGAGATCCCCGTCTGGGATTTCGACATCTGCATCGACTGCGGCAAGTGCGCCGTGGTGTGCCCCCATGCCGCCATCCGCATGAAGGTCTACGCGCCCTCGGCCCTGGACGGCGCCCCGGCGGCGTTCCTGTCCAAGGAGTTCCGCTCCAAGGATCTGGCCGGGCACCGGATGACCATCCAGGTGGCGCCGGACGACTGCACCGGTTGCGGTGTCTGCGTCGACGTCTGCCCCGCGCACTCCAAGACGGAGGTGCGCCACAAGTCCATCAACATGGCCCCGGCGACCGAGCACCGCGTCGCCGAGCGGCCCAACTGGGACTTCTTCCTGTCGATTCCCGAGCTCGACCGGGATCTCCTGCCCCACGATTCGACCAAGGGCGCCCAGGCCCTCCAGCCGCTGTTCGAGTTCTCCGGCGCCTGTGCCGGCTGCGGCGAGACGCCGTACCTGAAGCTGCTGACGCAGCTGTTCGGCGACCGGATCGTGGTCGGTAACGCCACCGGCTGCTCGTCGATCTACGGCGGCAACCTGCCCACCACCCCCTGGGCGCAGAACGCCGATGGGCGCGGCCCGGCCTGGAGCAACTCGCTCTTCGAGGACAACGCCGAGTTCGGCCTGGGACTGCGCCTCGGCCTCGACGCCGAGCAAGCGGCGGCGACCGTCCTCCTCGGGCGCCTGCGGGGCCGCCTCGACGCCGAACTCGTCGAGGGGCTGCTCAATGCCGAGCAGGACGACGAGGCCGGAATCCGGGCCCAACGGGACCGGGTGGCCCGCCTGAAGGATGCTCTGCAGCCTCACCTGGCCCCCGGACAACGGATCAACGGCGACGGCGGCACCGACGCGGCCCATCTCGTGGCCGTGGCCGACTGCCTGGTGCGCAAAGGGATCTGGCTCGTCGGCGGCGACGGCTGGGCCTACGACATCGGCTTCGGCGGGCTCGACCACGTTCTGTCCACCGGCCGCAACGTCAACATCCTGGTGCTCGACACCGAGGTGTACTCCAACACCGGCGGGCAGGCGTCGAAGGCGACGCCCCGGGGGGCGGTGGCGAAGTTCGCCGCCTCCGGAAAGGGAAGCGGGAAGAAGGACCTGGGGGCGATCGCCAGGGCCTACGGCAACGTCTACGTGGCCCAGATCGCCATCGGCGCCAACGATCTCCAAACCACCAAAGCCCTGCTGGAAGCCGACGCCTGGCCGGGCCCGTCGCTGGTCATCGCCTACTCCACCTGCATCGCCCACGGGATCGACATGTCGACGTCGATGACCCACCAGAAGGACGCGGTGAAGAGCGGCTACTGGCCGCTGTACCGTTTCCAGCCCACCGAGAACGAGGACGGGCACCCCTTCCGGCTCGACTCCAAGGCGCCGTCGATCCCGGTGGCCGACTTCGTGGGCAGTGAGGCCCGGTTCGCCATCCTCGCCCGCACCCACCCGGAACGGGCCCAGGAGCTGGTCGCGCTCCAGCAGGCCGATGCCGACGAGCGCTGGCGCTACTACGAGCAGCTGGCGGGCATCGCCCGCACCGTCCCGCACCGGCCGGCCCCGCCCGCCGAACCGGGAAACGAAGACGAGGTGGACCGATGACCGAACTGCACACCCTCTATCTCGGCCTGGAACTCCGCTCGCCGATCGTGGCCTCCGCCGGACCGGCCACCGGCGACCTGGAAACGGCCGTCCGCCTGGAGGAAGCCGGCGCCGGTGCGATCGTCCTCCCCTCACTGTTCGAGGAGGAGATCCTCCACGAGGAGGTGGAGCTGAACCGGGCACTCGACACCGGGTCCGACCAGTTCCCCGAGGCCTCGAGCTACTTCCCGGCGGTGGAGACGTTCGAGACCGCCAGCGATCGGTGCGTGCGCTACCTCGGCCAGGCCAAGAAGCATCTCACCGTCCCGGTCATCGCCAGCCTCAACGGGACGACCGCCGGCGGCTGGGTCCGCTACGCCCGGATCCTGGAGGACGCCGGGGCCGACGCGCTCGAGCTCAACCTCTACCGTGTGGCCGCCGATCCCCACCGCAGTGCCGCCGAGGTGGACGACGGCGACCTGGCCCTGGTCGGCGCCGTCCGCTCGGCGATCACCGTTCCGCTGGCGGTCAAGCTCAGCCCCTACTACTCGGCCCTGGCCAACCTCGCCGGCCGGCTGGCCGACGCCGGGGCCGACGGCCTCGTGCTCTTCAACCGGTTCTACCAGCCCGACCTCGACCTGGAGACGCTCGACGTGGTGCCCCGGGTGGAGCTGTCGAGTCCGTCCGAGCTGCGGCTCCCGCTGCGGTGGCTGGCCATCCTCCGCCCGCTACTGCCGCCCGGGTTGTCTCTGGCCGCCAGCACGGGGATCCACTCGGGCTCTGACGTAGCCAAGACCCTCCTGGTGGGCGCCGACGTGGCCATGACGACCTCGGCGGTGCTCCGCCACGGGCCGGAGCGCATCAGAGTGGTCGAAGACGACCTGCGGGCCTGGATGGCGGCCCACGACTACGAGTCGGTGGCGCAGCTCCGGGGCAGCGTCAGCCAGGCGACCACCTCCGACCCGGCCGCCTTCGAGCGGGCCAACTACGTGCGCACCCTGCACTCCTGGGCGACGACGCGCTAGCGGCGACTTTCGACGGCGTGCCAGATGGCGCTGATCTGCCCCTGGACCGACGACGGGGAGAGCAGCGGCCTGCAGCCGGGGAGCGGCTCCTCCGCCCCGCCCATCGACACTTCGGCCAGGACCGGCGTGTCGGGATGGTGGCGCTGCCATGCCTGGGCAAGTTCCTGGCGATCGTGGGCGTGCAAGCCGCTCCCGATGACCACCACGTCGGCCCCGAGGGCCAGCGGACACTCGCCCTGGAGCACGAGCGGGCACGGCTCCCGGTCGTCGGGCCCGGGGCAGACTGCGACGTCGAGCCCGGCCTCCTCGAAGAGCCGGAAGCCCGACAGCCGCAGCGCCGCGCTGGGCTCCTCGATCAGCACCCGAACCCGGTTCGGTCGCCGCTTCCGGCTCCACCCTGCCTGAATTTGCTGCCGCATGAGGCCCTCGTCTCGAGTCAACGCTCGAAGCTCCCGGTCATCAACGGGCGGAGCAGATCGCGGACCGACACCATGCCGAGCACCTCGCCACGGTCGTCGAGGACGGGGACGTGCCGAATGCCCCGGTCGAGCATGTCGACGGCGGCGTCATACACGGTGTCGGTCGGCCGGACCGAGACGATGGCGACGCTCATCGCTCCCGCCGCCCTCGCCTGGTCGGGATCGGCACCGGCGGCGAGAGCGCCGACGATGTCGCGTTCGGAGACGATGCCGAGCATGTTCCCGGTCGTTCCGACGATGACCGCTCCGATGTCGTGGCCGGCCATGACGTCGGAGACCGTCCGCAGCGACATCTCCGGTGGAACGATCACGGCCTCGTGGGTGGCGACGTCATTGACCTGGCTCCATACGGTCGACGTCATCGGGTGGCCACGAAGGCGCCCAGCGGGACGACGAGGACCAGAGCCGGGGACCCGTGGGCGACGGCCGCCGCGGTGTTGCCGGAGATCAGCCGGCGCAGCCCGTGCGGTGAGTGCGTTCCGATGACCACCAGGGCGGGCTGGATCGCGACGACCTCGTCGACCAGCGCACTCCTGACGTCGACCGCGTCGTAGATGGCCTTACCCCGGATGGTGATCCCGTCCTGCCAGGAACGGGCGATCTCCCCGACGTAGTCGTCCGCGTCGATCCGGGGACCGTGCCTGCGGGGGTAGTCCCCGGGGTGCCGCAGCGACTCCGGCACGGGCTCGGCCACCGTGAGGACGGTGACGTCGGACCCGAGCGCCGCCGCCCAGCTGATCGCCACGGGCATGACAGCCTCGGATTCCAGTGTCCCGTCGACGCAGACCGCGACGGTGCCCCCGGTCGGCGCCTCCGGCGACACCGCCGGTCCGGCGAGGAGCACCGGTCCCTCGGAGGCCGCGACCACGGCGGACGACACCGAATGGACGAGACCGGCGTTGCGGTTGTCTCCGTGCGTCGCCAGGCACGGCACGGTGAGGCCGGCAGGGTCACCCGCCCGGCGAATTCCGTCGAGGGGTTCGTAGGCGACGACGACCTCCCATGACCCGCCGATGGCATCGGCCAGCACCCGCATCCGGAGACGGCGGGCTTCCGCCGCCGCCGGCGACGGAGCGGCGCTCCACAGGTGCACCGTTGCGCCCACGCGGGCGGCCATCCGGCAGGCGGGCCAGACGGCCCGCTCGGCGTAGGACGATCCGTCGAGGGGGACCAGCAGGGAGGTGACGGCAAGGGCCGGTGCCCTCAATTGGGTCTGGGTCATGACAGCCTCGTTTCTGCACTCGACCAACGATGCGAGTTTCTGGCCGGCCCGGATAGGGCCGAGGGTCCTGATCCCTCCGCTCCGACTGCCGGGCCGTAGCGGGTGCCGCGGACGGCGATCGGAAGGATCCGCACGAAGTACGACCGGTCGCCGGAAGCCCACGAGCGGACGTGGAGCGCATCGATACGCTCGTGGAGAGCGGGGCCGTCGGCGCTGGTGATCTCCTGGGCGATCCCCTCCACCTCCACGCTCCATCCTTTGACCGAGCCTGGTGGGAGGTGGTCCACCTGGAAGGCGGCCATTGAGCGGGAGACCCCTTCGAGCTTCGCTCCGGGCGCGGTGCGGAAGACGATGGCTTCGCCGTCGAGGGCGTAGTTGACCGGGAACACGCATGGTTCCCCGTGGAGTACGACGACGAAGCGCCCGACTTCCGTCGCGGCCAACCATCGCATGCACTCGTCCCTGGTGAGATTTTCGACGCGAACATCGTCGAGGGGATCGAGGAGGTCGTCGGTGGCCCGGTCCCGTTGAGCGGGTCGGGTCGAGACGGCGGCGGCCCGTATCGAACCTGCGACGTACATCGGCTGCCGGAGGAGGCGCCGTCCGGACAGCGTCCCCGTCGCCAGGCGGAACAGGCGGGGTTGACCCGGAGGGCCGCTACCACCGACGAAGGTTCGTAGCCGGCGGAGCTCGTCGTCGTCCGTGACTTCGGCCGCTGGGCCCGTAACGACGACGCTCCAGCCTTCTGCGGGGTCGATGACGTCGACCTCAAAGGCCGAGATCTTGTCCTCCAGGGCCCGATCGAGGCGGCCCTTGGGATCCGCCACAAAAACGATGTCGTCGCGCACCAGCGCGAAGCGGACGGGGACGACGGCGGGGCGTCCGCCGGTGCTGCCGGCGACGCGTCCGAGGCGCTTTTGTCCCAGTAACCGCAGGCACTCTTGCCGGGTCAGGACCTCGAATGCCTCCGTGCGTTGCCCGGTCATGGAAACCAGCATGCGCCGGCGTCGCCGGCGACGCCGGAGGCATCGGCCACAATTCTTCGGGACCTAAGTCCCTATCCTGCGGCGTGTACGGTGAATTCGAAGGGGGCAGGGCCATGGAACGCACAGTCGACGGCGGTGGCCGTCCGGTGGTCATCTCGTTGCACGAACCCCTGGTGCGCCATGCCGCCAATCCCATCCTCACCGCCGGTGACGTCAACGCCGTCTGGCGCGACCCGGGACTCCAGGTGGTCACCGTCCACAATGCCGGGGCCGCGGTCGTTGACGGCGAGACCGTCCTGCTGTTCCGCTCGCATCTGCGCTGCGGAGTCAGCGTGCTGGGCGTCGCTCGCAGCGGTGACGGGGTCGAGGGCTGGCGGGTCGACCGTCGCCCCTTCCTCGTCCCGGCCGCACCGGGGGACCGCTACGCCGAGGGGGTCGACCCGGCGGCGATGATCGAGATGGAGTCGGGAGGGGTCGAGGACGCCCGCATCAACCCGGTGGGCGGCACCTTCGCCGTCACCTACAGCGCCTACCACTCCCGGATCAAGAACCGGGTCCGGGTCGCCCTGGCCACGACCGACGACTTCCGCTCCGTCACCCGGCACGGCCCGGTGTCCGACGGCGACATGCGCAACGTCGTCGTCTTCCCCGAACGGGTGGCCGGGCGCTTCGTCGGCCTGTTCCGGCCGAACGACACCACGCCCGGCGACGCCGGCGGCACGTTCACCGAGATCCTCGTCGGGACGACTGACGACTTCCGGGCCGGCCCGTGGACCCTCGACGACGAGCCGGTCATGCGCACCGGCGGCGGACCCAGCGCCTTCTCCGACAAGATCGGGCCGGGCGCCCCGCCGCTGCGGACCGGCCACGGATGGTTGAACCTCTTCCACGGCGTCCGGACCACCATGGACGGCAACCCCTACGTGCTGGGCGTGGCCCTCCACGACCTCGACGATCCCCGCCGGGTCCGGATGTCGAGCATCCCGGTGCTGTTCCCGACGCGGGCCGACTGCCGCGTCGGCGAGGCGGACTACGTCCACGTTCCGGGCGTCGTGTTCTCCTGCGGGATGCTGCGGCGGCCTGACGGTTCCCTCGTCGTCTACTACGCCGGCAACGACACGGTCCTCAACGTTGCCTTCTCCCACGAGGACGTGCTCGCCGAGCTGTGCGCCGGCTACGGCCAGGATCCGCTCACCGGGCAGCTCCTCTACACGCCCTGGGCGCCGGAACGGCCGTAAGCCGCAGTGGGACAGCAACCGCGCTGTTGGTCACGAACGGTCGTCGTCGGCCCGGCGAAGACGTGAGAGCCGCAGCCCGCCGGATGCTGGACCTCGGCGTGAAGCGACCTGCTCGACGGCAGGTAGCGGTCAAGGCGCCCACCGCGCCTAAGCCGGTGCACACTGCTTGGCCTCGATGACGCGGTCAGCGAGACCAAGCAGTTCCTGACGTCCGAGGACGGCCCGCAGGCGGGGGAAGAGGTCTTCCTCTTCGGCGGCGAAGTGTTCCTGGAGCTCGTAGATGAGCGCGGCCGCCCGCTTGAGGAAGCCCACGCCCGATGGGGCCAGCGTCACCATCTCGGCCAACAGTTCATTGACCTCCTGGTGCTCCGCCATCCGGTCGAGCGTCTCCTGCTCGGTGGCCGGGGCGGCGGCCCGGAAGGCCGCGAACACCACCTCGTCCTCGGCCGCCTCGTGCGCTGCGAT
>JAUZEX010000365.1 GCA_030838815.1 Actinomycetota bacterium | reverse complement strand
ATTTCGACCCCGCCCTGGTCCGGGCGTTCATGGGGATCTCGCTCGGCGTGTTGTGGTGGACGGCCGGCGTGTCGGCGCTGCTGGCCCAGATCCCGTTGCTCGGCCGGGTCGGCGCCCTTCCCGGCCTGGCCCGGATCCGGTCCGGGCTGGCCGGGTCGGCCACCGCCGTGGCGACGGTCAGCGCTCTCGTCGTCGCCGGTGCGGTCGGTGGCGGTGGCGGTGGGCAGCCGGCGGTGTCCCGCCAAGGTGTCCAGGCGGCGGCACCCGCCCCGCCGTCCGCCGCGCCTCCGACCTCCACGCCTCCCACTACTG
Source organism: Actinomycetota bacterium (assembly GCA_030838815.1). Classification (GTDB taxonomy): domain Bacteria; phylum Actinomycetota; class Acidimicrobiia; order IMCC26256; family BP-133; genus BP-133. Next base: position 18,671 of record JAUZEX010000365.1, on the reverse strand, counting down.
CCGTCGCGGCGGCCGGCGAGACCGCCGCGGTTTCGCCGGTCATCACGGCGATCCGGCCCCGGCCGGCCGGTCCAGTCCGGCCCGCTCCCTCGATCGACGACGTGCTCAAGGGCGTCGCCACCACGGTCACGACCGCGCCCCCCTCCTCCGGTCCGCCACCCGCTCCGGCGCCGGCGCCCACCGCCGCGCCGCCCGCCCCTCCGCCCGCGCCCTTCACCGCCCACGGCCAACTCCTCGCCCCCGACCTGCTCGGCCGCCTCGGAATCGGCCTCACCAACCGGGGCCCGGCCGGTGGCTGCGGCCCGTCCGCCTCCCAGGGGCTCGATGCGTGGGTATTCCAACTCCCGGAGGGGGAAGGCGTCCCGGGGGCGGGGGCGCCGGTGAAGGCCACCGGGAGCGACCTTCTCGGCCTCCACAACCTGGCGGTGACGTTCCTCAGTCAGGACTGTGTCGTCACGGGACAGCTGGACAGTCCAGAACCCGACGAGGCCGGAGTGCTTCCGGCAGGCACCCGGTACGTGGTCGTCTCCGACCGTTCTGGCGTCGGTACGGCGGTCACCCTGACCGTGGGCTGACCGCCGAGCGCGGCCCCCCGCCGCCCCCCGGTCACAGCCGGCGAAAAATACCGGGAAAAAGTGCCTCCATCAGGCCCGGAGGTCCGTTTTCGGGGTCGATCCACACCCCCCTTCTGATAAGATGACAACGTTGGATTTCGGGGCCCTGACCAGCGATTTTCCCTGAACGAGGGCCCCCACACCCCTCTCCGAGCGGAAGGTTCGCGCGTGGCTTACGCGGCGAAGGACATCACGGTCCTGAAAGGGCTTGAACCGGTCCGGGAACGTCCTGGTATGTACATCGGTTCGACCGGCCCCAGCGGCCTCCACCACCTCGTCTACGAGGTCGTCGACAACGCCGTCGACGAGGCCATGGCCGGGCACGCGAACAAGATCGACGTGACGCTGCTGAAAGACGGTGGGTGCCGGGTCGTCGACAACGGCCGAGGTATCCCCGTCGACGAGCACCCCGAGTACCCGGGTACGTCGGCGGCGGAGATCGTGCTCACCACGCTCCACGCCGGCGGCAAGTTCGGCGGTGAGGGCTACAAGATCTCCGGCGGCCTCCACGGTGTGGGTGTCTCAGTCGTGAACGCCCTTTCCATCCGGCTCGAGCTCGAGATCAACCGCGACGGCGGCCGGTTCTTCATGGCTTTCGAGGAGGGCGGCCGGCCCGTGGCCCCGCTGGAGCGGCTCGGCGGCACCCGAAAGAAGGGCACGTCCGTCACGTTCTGGCCCGACGGCACCGTCTTCGAGGAGACGGAGTTCCGGGCCCAGACCCTGCTCAACCGCCTCCAGGAGATGGCCTTCCTCACGAAGGGCCTCGAGATCAACTTTCGCGACGAGCGGCCGCCCGACGGCCCGCTCGAGGTGACCTACAAGTACACCGGCGGCATCAAGGACTTTGTCGCCCACCTCAACCAGACGAAGGAGGCGCTCCACAAGCGCATCATCTTCTTCGATGAGTCCCAGGAGGCCTCCGAGGTCGAGGTGGCCATGCAGTGGAACACCGGCTACCACGAGGGGCTCCACAGCTTCGCCAACAACATCGCCACCACCGAGGGCGGAATGCACGAGGAGGGCTTCCGCAAGGCCCTCACCAACGTGGTCAACAAGTACGCCCGGGACAAGGGCCTTCTCAAGGAGAAGGACGAGCCCTTCTCCGGGGAGGACATCCGTGAGGGTCTGACGGCCATCGTCTCGGTCAAGCTGCAGAACCCGCAGTTCGAGGGCCAGACGAAGACCAAGCTCGGCAACACCCCCATGCGGTCGATGGTGGAGAAAGCCACCAACTCCCGCCTGCGCGACTGGTTCGAGGAGAACCCGCCCGAGGCCAAGCAGGTGGTGGCCAAGATCATCCAGGCCAACCGGGCCCGCATGGCCGCCCGCCAGGCGCGCGACCTGACCCGCCGCAAGTCGCTGCTGGAGTCGGCGTCGATGCCCGGCAAGCTGGCCGACTGCTCGTCGCGGGATCCGCGCCAGTCGGAGCTGTTCATCGTGGAAGGCGACTCCGCCGGCGGCTCGGCCAAACAGGCCCGCGACCGGGAGTTCCAGGCCATCCTCCCGATCCGGGGCAAGATCCTCAACGTCGAGCGGGCCCGCATCGACCGGATGCTGAAGAACGAGGAGATCCAGGCCCTCATCACGGCCATCGGCGCCGGGATCGCCGACGAGTTCAACCTCGACAACGTCCGCTACCACAAGATCGTCCTGCTCACCGACGCCGATGTCGACGGCGCCCACATCCGGACGCTGCTGTTGACGTTCTTCTACCGCCAGATGGCCGAACTGGTGAAGATGGGCTACGTCTACATCGCTCAGCCCCCGCTGTACTCGGCCGTCCTCGGGAAGGAGAAGACCTACCTGAAGGACGAGCACGCCCTCAACGCCTTCCTGGCCTCGCATGAGGGGCGCAAGCCGGAGATCAGCCGGTTCAAGGGCCTGGGCGAGATGAACTACGACGAGCTGTGGGCCACCACGATGGACCCGGGCAACCGGTCGTTGCTGCAGGTGTCGGTGGAAGACGCCGCCATCGCCGACGACATCACGTCCCGCCTCATGGGCGACGACGTCGACGCCCGGCGCACCTTCATCCAGGAGAACGCCAGCGACGTGCGGTTCCTGGACTTCTGATTTCGCCCAGCAACTGATCTTGCGCAGCAACAAGGGAGGCGGCCGAAGTGCCTGACGGCCAGCAGAGCCTGGGAGCGATCGAACCGATCGAGATCCAGGAGGAGATGTCGCGGTCCTTCATGGACTACGCGATGTCCGTCATCGTGTCCCGGGCCCTGCCCGACGCCCGCGACGGTCTGAAGCCCGTCCACCGGCGGATCCTGTACGGGATGTACGACCGGGGCCTGCGCCCCGAGCGCCCCTACGTGAAGTGCGCCCAGGTCGTGGGCCACGTGATGGGCAACTACCACCCTCACGGCGACACCGCCATCTACGACGCCCTGGCCCGCATGGCCCAGAGCTTCTCGCTCCGCCACCCCCTCGTCGACGGCCACGGCAACTTCGGCTCCCCCGACCCGAACGACCGTCCGGCGGCGATGCGCTACACAGAATGCCGGTTGGCGCCGTTGGCGATGCATCTCCTGGCGGGCATCGACGAGGACACCGTCGACTTCATCGACACCTACGACGGCAAGACCCAGGAGCCGGCGGTGCTCCCCGCCCGGTTCCCGAACCTGCTGGTCAACGGGAGCGGCGGCATCGCCGTCGGCATGGCCACCAACATCCCGCCCCACAACCTGCGTGAGGTCATCGACGCCACGGTGCACCTCATCGACAACCCTGAGGCGACGTCCGACGACCTGATGCAGTTCGTCCTCGGGCCCGATTTCCCCACCGGGGCCCTGATCATGGGCCGGTCGGGGATCCTCGACGCCTACCGCACCGGCCGGGGCTCCATCCGGATGCGGGCGGTGGCCGAGATCGACGAGGACGCCAAGGGCGGCCAGCGCATCATCGTGACCGAGGTGCCGTACCAGACGTCGGTGGAGTCGATCGGGTCGAAGATCGAGGAGCTGGTGCGGGAGCGGCGCATCGAGGGCATCCGCGACGCGCGCAACGAGAGCTCCCGGGCCGGCACCCGGCTCGTCATCGACCTGAAGCGCGACGCCAACGCCCAGGTCGTCCTCAACATGCTCTACAAGCACACGCCGATGCAGACCAGCTTCGGCGTGATCATGCTGGCCCTGATGGACGGCGCCCCCAAGGTGCTCAGCCTGTCCCAGGTCCTCAACGCCTACGTCGCCCACCAGATCAGCGTCGTCCGCCGCCGCACCGAGTACCGGCTGCGCAAGGCCCGCGACCGGGCCCACATCGTCGAAGGCCTGCTCCGGGCGCTCGACATGCTCGACGAGGTCATCGCCCTCATCCGGGGCTCGGCCGACGTCGACACCGCCCGCGCCGGTCTCATGGTTGCGCCGTTCGAGTTCTCCGAGATCCAGGCCAACCACATCCTCGACATGCCGCTGCGGCGCCTCACCGGCCTGGAGCGCCAGAAGCTCATCGACGAGTTTGCCGAGCTGAGCGCCACCATCACCGAGCTGGAGTCGATCCTGGGCGACGACGTCAAGCTCCGCAACGTCATCAAGGCCGAGCTGACCGAGATCCGCGCCAAGTTCGGCAACGACCGGCGCAGCATCATCACCTTCGACCCGGGCGAACTCGACACGCTCGACCTGATCGACGACGACGAGTGCGTGGTGACGCTGTCGAAGGGCGGCTACATCAAGACCGTGGCGGCCGACGCTTTCCGGCGCCAGGGCCGCGGCGGCCGGGGCGTGACCGGGGCGAAGCTGCGCGACGAGGACTACGTCGAGCATCTGCTCACCACGACGGCCCACTCCTACCTGCTGTTCTTCTCGACCCGGGGCCGGGTCTACCGGCTGCGGGCCCACGAGATCCCGATGAAGGAGCGCACGGCCCGGGGCACCGCGCTCGTCAACCTGATCGCGCTCCAGCCCGGCGAGCGGGTCCAGGCCATCATCGACACGCGCCAGTACGAGGAGGGCCGCTACCTCTTCTTCGGCACGGCCAAGGGCGTTGTGAAGAAGACCCTCATGAGCGAGTACGACTCGTCGCTGCGGACGGGCCTCATCGCCATCAATCTCCGGGAGGACGACGAGCTCGTCAAGGTCGTCCAGACCACCGGCAACGACGACATCTTCATGGTCTCCCGGGACGGGATGACGATCCGATTCTCCGAGGAAGACGTCCGGGCGATGGGCCGGGCGACCTCTGGTGTGCGGGGCATGAAGCTGAAGGACGCCAACGACGTGGTGGTGGGCTGCGATGTGGCCCGGGACGACGTTGAGATCCTCCTCGTGACCGAGGCCGGCTTCGGGAAGCGGACCAAGCTCGACAGGTTCAACCGCCAGGGCCGAGGTGGTCAGGGCGTCCGGGGCATCAAGGTCACCGCCGCCCGGGGCCCGGTGGTCGGGGCGTTCATGGTCAGTGCCGACGACGAGATCCTGGTGTTCTCCTCCGCCGGCAACATCATCCGGATGGAGGCCGGCGAGATCTCCTCGCAGGGCCGGGACGCCACCGGGGTCCGGATCGCCCGCGTCGGAGCCGGCGAGACCGTCTCCGCTGTGGCGCCCGTCCTCGAGACCGCGCTCGACGCGGCAGGCGAGGGCGAGGGCGGCACCGTCGCCGAGACGAACGGCGAGGCGCCCGCGTGATGCCCGAGGTGCGGGGGGTTCCCGCCGGGCCGCCGGGCCGGCCGGGGACGACCCAGCCCCCGCTTGGCGATTGGTTGCGGGACCCGGAGGTCGAAGTCATCAACAGCCGGCCCGAGCGGCGGACGGCGATCCTCCGACGCATCGACCTGTGGTCGGCGCTCAAGATGTCGCTGGCGCTGTACTCCTGCGTCTTCGTCGTCACGCTGACGGCGGGGACCCTGTTGTGGATCGGCCTGCGCCACGCCGGCGTCATCGGCAACATCGAGAATCTGATCGAGGACCTCGGCGGCTACGTCGAGAACAGCTATCACTTCAAGGACGGGTTCATCCTCCGCATGACGGCGGTGATCGGCCCGATCGTGGTCGTGCTCGCGTCCTTGGCCACCGTGACGGCCGTCGCCGTGTTCAACGCCGTCTCCCGGCTCTTCGGGGGCGTCGAGGTGACCGTCTCCGACGGCGACTAGCTAGGCCTCGGCGACGAGCGACAGAGCCTGCGACTCCTGCCAGGCGGAGATCTCCTCGGCCCAGGTCACGAAGGAGCGCCGGGTCAGGCCGAGTTGCAGCAGGCGCTCGGCGAAGGGCACGGTCGTGATCGGCACGCCGGCGGTCAGGGGCTGCACGTCGCACAGGCAGTGCGGCAGCCCGTGGTCCAAACAGCCGGTGGAGAACGCCATGGCCTCGTTGCCGTCGGTCATCTCTGGTCCCCTTCTGAGCGCACCCCGGCGAGGCCAGTCGACTCCGCCGCCCACTCTCTCAACGGCGTTCTCGGCTGTTTATTACGGGTCATTGACAAAAATGATCCGAAAGCAGGAAAAGCCCTGGTCATGTCGGGCCATCCCGCCCGGAGGGGACTAGTCATCCCGAACCGGTCAAGACCCCGCGAAAGGGATCGGGCACCCGGGCGGGGCGGGGACTTGCCTGAGCGGTGGGTCGCGGGGGCCCACCGCTCAGGCGGCTGCGGGCGGTCCGATGCTCAGCGCTCGGACTACTGGAGAGTCGAGTCGCTGGCGGCCGGCGCCGTGCTGGACGAGGCCCCGGACGAGGCGTTGGCGGCGTCCTCTTCCGCCTCCCGGGCAGGGCTCTCGCTCGCTTCGTGAGCCGGATCCTCGTTGGAGCCGTGATGGCCGCCGAACGCCTTCCCGGAGTCCTCGTCGGCTTCCCGCTGGGCACTTTCGCCGGCTTCGTGAGCGGGGTCCTCGTTCGAGCTGAACGTCCCCGGAGTCGGCCCGGGCGCGGCGGGCGGCGCCGTTGCCCCCGCCGGGGCCGAGGTGGTGCCGGTCGTCTGAGCGCTGGCCAGGCCGGGCCCGAACAGCGTCAAGCCCAGCGCTCCTCCGGCCAGCAACGACCCGCTGATCACCGCGGCCATGATCTTGTTGTTCGTCATCGGTTTCCCATCCCTTTGTGCGTCGTGGCGGCCGACGATTTCGGCCCCGACTCGCAAGGTACGAGCGAAGGCTCAGCCCGCCCTGGGTCGATCCTGGGATCTCCCTCCGAGCGGCCGCACCAAACCATGGCGATCAAGGTCCCCGGGCCTCGTGAGCGAGGACCTCCCATCCTCGGACGGTGGAGGCGAGGTCTAAACTGCCCGCCGTGATCCTTCCAGCACCGGTTCGTCCCGCCATTGCTAGCTCCTGGCACGGTTTCGACGCAGGGATGCGCCGTTGCTGCGTCGTGCTCCGGGGCAGCGTCGGGTCAGACGGGTAAAACCTGCAGGTCACGCCGCATTTTGCGGGGCTATAGCTCAGTCGGTTAGAGCGCATCCCTGATAAGGATGAGGTCGCTGGTTCGATTCCAGCTAGCCCCACGTATGAGAGCCCTCCGGCGTACCCTGGTGGCCCTCGGGTTGGCGGGAGCGGTCGGTTGGCTGCTCCGCCTCCGGGGCCGAGGCGGTGCCCCGCCCACCAAGGGCGGCTGGCGTCAGCTGCACGAGCCCGATTTCCGGTGACGACCGTTCTCCTCGTGGGCGCGGGCGCCGTCGGGCGCCGGGCGGCCCGCCAGCTGGCGGAGTCCGACGGCGTCGAACGGATCCTGATCGCTGACCGGGTCGCCGGAGTGGCCGAGGACGGGGCCGCGGCGATGGGCGCCCGGGCGACGGCCGTCGACTGGTCGCCCGACCGGCCGCTCCCGGCCGGGATCACAGTCGTCGCCTCGGCCGTCGGTGGCCCGGCCGAGCGGGCGGTGTTCGAGCGGGCGCTGGAGGCGGGGGTCCGCGCCGCGGGCTGTGCCGACGACGCCGGTACCGTCCGCAGCCTCCTCGACCTCGACGACGCCGCCCGGGAGGCCGGGGTCACGCTGGCCGCCGGGTGCGGGTTGGCGCCGGGGCTGTCCGATGTGCTGGCCCGGCACGCCGCCGACGCCCTGGAGACCGTCGACGAGATCCAGGTCGCCCGGGCCGGAACGGCCGGGCCCGCCTGCCGGTCGGCCCTCGCCCGGTCGGGGCGGGCGGCGGTCCTCGAATGGCGCGACGGCGCCTGGGTCCGCCACCGCTCCGGGAGCGGCCGCCAGCTCGTGTGGTTCCCTTCCCCCGTGGGTGGTCTCGACTGCCATCGGGCGGGGTCGGGCCAGGCGGACCTCCTGGTCGACGCCTTCCCGGGGCTGGCCCGGGCTTCGATGCGGATCGCGTCGCCCCTCGGGCCCGGGCGGCAGCTCCCCGGGGTCCGGGCGCTCGGCCACATCCCGATGGTGACGGCGCGGCTGGCGGGCGCCCGCCGGCGCGACCCCGATGGCGACTGGGGAGCGGTGTGGGTCGAGGTCCGGGGGCGGCGGGGCCGGTCGGAGGAGATCCTGGTCTACGGCGCGGTGGACCGGATGTCGTTCGCCGCCGGCGCCGTGCTCGGCGTGACGGCCCTGTGGCTGGCCGGCCTCGGCGCCGCCCCCGTCACCGCCACCGGCGCCCATGGTCTCGGCGCCCTCGTCGACCCGGTGCCGTTCCTGGGCGAGCTGGCCCGCCGGGGGCTGAAGGCCGCCGCCTTCGAGGGCGCCTCGGTCTGACGTCTAGGGCCGGATGACGAGCTTGCCGAACTGCTCGCCGGCCTCGAGGACCCGCATGGCCTCCGGGACCTTGTCGACGCCGTCGTAGACCTCCGAGACGGGCGGGTGGAGATCAGCGTGCTCCACGAAGGCGCACAGCGTCCTGAACTCGTCCAGCGTCCCCATCGCCGACCCCAGGACCGAGATCTCCCGGTAGAAGAGCCGGTTCAGATCGGCGGAGGGGGCCGCGCCCGTGGTGGCGCCGGCCACGACGATTCGCCCTCCCTGGTTGAGCGATTTCATCGAATGGCCCCACGTGGCCTCGCCGACCGTCTCGATCACGACGTCGACCCGCTTGGCCAGTTTGCCGCCGGAGAGGACGCCGTCGTGGGCGCCGAGCTGGCGGGCCTTCTCCAGCGCCTGCTCCTTGCGGGAGGTGACCGTGACATGGGCGCCGGCGTGGACGGCCAGCATGATGGCCGCCGTCGACACCCCACCGCTGGCCCCCTGGACCAGCAGCCGCTCCCCGGGCCGGAGCTTGGCCTTGGTGAAGAGCATTCGATAGGCCGTCAGCCAGGCTGTCCCGAGGCCGGCCGCCTCCTCGAAGCTGAGGTTGGCCGGCTTGGGCACGAGGTTGGCGGCGGGAAGCGCCACCTTGGGAGCGAACGTGCCGTCGACGCCGTCGGTCAGCATCCGCAGGCCGCCGTCGGGCGTGGGGATCACCGGGTAGAAGACGACCTCTTTCCCGTCGGGTGAGAGCCCGGCGCCGTCGCAGCCGAGCACCACCGGCGGGTCGAACGGGAAGCCGACCTGACCCTTGAGCGTCCAGGTGTCGTGGGGATTGAGCGAGGCGGCCTTCACATCGGCCACGACCCAGCCGGCGGGCGGGTCGGGGTCGTGGTACTCGCCGACGACGAGACCGTCGAGGAAATCGGGCAGACCGAGCTTTTCGGCGTAGGCAGCGATCATGGTCGTGACTCTACCCAGGTCGTTCGGGGATCCACTTGTCCGGGCGGAGGTGCCGCCGATGGTGTGGACGTGGGTCGCGATGTCCTGCTCGTAGGCGAGGCGGGCACGGTCGGAACGTTCCCGTCCGAGGAGGACGGGTGCCTCCACCAGTGCTCGTCACCGGCCGAGGCCTTGGCCCGGCTGCGCTCGGGCGCGCCCTGCGACGTCGTCGTCGCCGCCGAGCTGCCCGGGATGGACGGGGTGAACCTCCTGGCCCGGCTCCGGGATGAGTACCCGTCCGTCGCTCGGATCGTCGTGGCGCCGCCTCCCGCCATCGCCGTCGGGTTCCGGATCGCCGACCTCGCCCACCAGGTCCTCCCCGCCGGAAGTCCCCCGGAGGTGCTCCGGGACGCGCTCAGCCGCACCATGCGGCTCCGGGACCTGCTCTCCGACGAGCGGCTGCGGGCCCTGGCGGGGTCGGTCGACGGGCTCCCCAGCCTGCCCCGCATCTACGGCGACCTCACCGCTGCGCTGGAATCGCCGAGCTGCGGGGCGGCGGAGATCGCCGCCGTCGTCTGCCGCGACCCGGCGCTGGCGGCCAAGATCCTCCAGCTCGTCAACTCGTCGTTCTTCGGGCTGCCCCGCCGGGTCACGGCCGTGCCGGACGCCGTCGCCTACCTGGGGGTGACGACGGTGCGGAGCCTGGTGTTGTCGACCGAGGCCATGTCGCTGTTCCGGCCCGCGGCCCGGGCGGCGGGACTCGACGTCGAAAGCCTGGCCGCCCGGGCGGTGGCCACAGCCACCGAGGCCGCCCGGCTGGCCGCCCCCGAGCACCGCAACGACGCCTTCACCGCCGGGCTGCTGTCGGACGTGGGGCTGCTGCTGCTGGCGGCGAAGGCACCGGATCTCCTCCGTCTCGACGAGAGCTCGCTCGGGTTCACCCACGGCGGGGCGGGCGCCTACCTTCTCGGGCTGTGGGGCCTACCTCCCGGGGTGGTGGAGGCCGTCGCCTTCCATCACGACCCGCTGGCGGCACCTCCCGCCGCCGAGACGGGCCTGGCCACCCGGCTGGCGGTCGGCCTGGCCGTGATGGCGGTCCATGAGGAGCAGCTGAAGATCCCGGACTGACCGTCTCGGGTTCCGGGAACCTTTCGCGGCTTTTGTTCGACTATCACTGACGTTTGCCGCGTTTCTTGCCAGGGCGACGCAGGTGCAACCGCCCAAGGGAGGGCCCATGGGGATCCGTAACGGAAGGTCGGCGCGCCGTCGCCGGGCGCGCCTGCTGGCCGCCGCCGCGGGCGTCGTGCTGGCCGCAGTGCCGGCCACCGCCTGGGCCCACGCCGTGTTCCTCTCCAGCGGGTCCGTGCCGGCGAACTCGGACCAGAAGCTCACGCTCAACGTGCCCGAGGAGAAGGGCCCCAGCGTCCACAACAGCAAGGTCGTGTTCGTGGTGCCGTCGGGTTTCTCGGTCTCCGGCTGCGACCAGAAGCCGCAGTGGAGCTGCGCCGTCTCCGCCACCAGCAACGGGCGGACGCTCGTCAGCTACACCCGCTCGTCCGGCACCGACGCCGACGGCCGCTTCAGCTTCGGCGTCCACACCGGCCCGGCCGGCGACTACCCCTTCCAGACGATCCAGTCCTATAGCGACAACAGCACCGTGCGGTGGGATGGCCCTCCCGACTCCGACTCCCCGGCGCCCGTCCTCAAGGTCACCTGAGCCAAACCACCACCACTCACTGAACCACGGAAGGGAAGGGCCATGAACCGAAAGATCACGGTGCTCCTGGGCACCGCACTGCTGGCGGGATGGGCTGCGCCGGCCTGGGCGCACGTGACCGCCGAGGACCCGTCGGTGCCGAAGGACTCCGAGACGGAGATCACGTTCTCCGTGCCGGTCGAGGAGGGCGGCCACACCCACGCCAAGTCGGTGCGGGCCATGCACGAGGGCCACGACGCTCCGGGCGCGGGAGAGAACCAGGGCCAGCCGTCGGACGTCTACAACGAAGAGGTCATCATCTCCGTCCCCCGCCAGTTCGAGGTCCTCGCCTGCGACAAGACGGCCGACTGGGACTGCAAGGCGGAGCCGGCCAAGGGCAGCTCGCACTCCGGCCAAGCCCCCGGGGGCACCGTGACCTTCACCCGGTTGACGAAGTCAGGGACGACGATGGACCACCTGTCGTTCACGGTCCACACGCCGGTCAACAGGGGAACGTACCGCTTGCCGACCACTCAGAAGCTGTCCGACGGCGACGAGACCGACTGGAACGGCGACGGTGGCAGTTCGTCGGAGCACCCGGCGCCCGCCGTGCAGGTCACCGACGAGGCGGCCGAGCCGGGACACGACGCCGGCCACCAATAGCGGAAAATCTCTACTGTTAGCTGTTTCTCACGGATTGCCGTGGGGTAGCAGTGCCTCAGCGAATCCGCTGGTGAGCGCGAAGGCGCCGTCCGGAAACCCTCCCCCCGGGCGGCGCCGTTGCGCGTCCGGGCGCTCGGACTGTCTGTCTCAGTGGGTGGCGTCCGCCGCCCGCTGCCGCGCCTCGGTGACCACGGCCTCGGCGATGGTCGCGCTGTGCCAGCCCAGGGTGCTCGTCGTCTTGCCCGGTTCGAGAGCCTTGTAGACCTCGAAGAAGTGGCTGATCTCATCGAGAAGGTGGGGGGGAAGGTCGCTGCGGTCGAGCATCGCCGACCAGCGCGGGTCGGTGGCCGGGACGCACAGCACCTTGGCGTCCCGCCCCGCCTCGTCCTCCATGAAGAACACGGCCACCGGCCGGGCGAGGATGTGGCAGCCGGGGAACGTCGCCTCGTCGAGGAGGACCATGGCGTCGAGCGGGTCGCCGTCCTCTCCCAGGGTGCCGGGGAAGAACCCGTAGTCGGCCGGATACTGCGTGGCCGTGAACAGCATCCGGTCGAGCCAAATGGCTCCGGATTCGTGGTCGACCTCGTACTTGTTCCGGGATCCCTTGGGGATCTCGACGATCACCTCGACGTCCATGGGCCGCATTGTGCCTCGCCGGGAGGGTAAGGGAAGGCCATGAGCTCTGCCGACGGCCGCGCCGTTCTCTTCGACATCGACGGGACCCTGGTCGACACCAACTACCTTCACGCCCTGGCCTGGCGGCGGGTCTTCCTCGGACGGGGTGAGCCGGAGATCACCACCGCCCGCATCCACCGGCTGGTCGGCATGGGCAGTGACCAGCTCGTCGAGACGCTCTGCGGCCGGCCGCGGCCGGAGCTGAAGGAGGACCGGGCCCGGGAGTTCGACGCCCTGAAGGGGGAGATCCGGGCGCTTCCCAGGGCCGCCGCCCTGCTCCGGGCGGTGCACGACCGGGGGGTGCGGGTCGTCCTGGCCACCTCGGCCGAGAAGAGCGATCTCGACGCCCTGCTGGCCGCCCTCGACGCCGACGACGCCATCGACGCCGTCACCAGCGCCGGCGAGGTGGAGCAGGCCAAGCCCGAACCCGACATATTCGTGACGGCGCTGGAGGAGGCCGGTACGGCGCCGGAGGCCACCGTGGTGGTGGGCGACACCGTCTGGGACGTGGAGGCCGCGGCCCGGGCCGGGCTCCGCTGCGTGGCGGTGACCAGCGGCGGGATCTGTCGGGCCGAGCTCGAGGCCGCTGGGGCGTTGGTGGTCTACGACGACGTCGCCGCGCTCCTCGATGAGCTCGAGGACAGCCCGCTCCTCGGCGGCGGCGCTTAGTCGGCGTCGACGTAGGGCGGGACGACCACGGCCAGTTCCTCCCGGCGCACCGAGTAGCGCAAGGGCGCCTCGAACGTTTCCACCTCACCGTCGAGGGCGACCTCGACGCGGGGTCGGCCGAGGCCGAGCTCCGCCTCGGGGCAGGTGTCCCGCACGATCAGGGGCGAGCTCTCGAGCCCCCGGAGCAGGGCGAGGACGACCCGGGTGCGGGCCAGCGGCCGGTCGGCCAGCACGATCCGGATGTCGAGGACCCCGCCGCCCACCGATTCCCGGTCGGTGAAGTCGAGCAGGTGCTCGCCGTAGCAGCCGTTGCCGACGAAGACCAGCCAGGCCCGGTGGCGCCGGCCCCGGAGCTCGAGGCGGAAGCGGTGGCCGTGACGGATCTGCTCCCAGGCGGCCGCGAACTGCGCCCGCCGCTTCGACATCCTCCGCTCGTACGACTCCCGCTTGATGACCAGCTTCGGGTAGAGCCCGACGCTCGAGTTGTTGAGGAAGCACTCGCCGTTGACGTCACCGACGTCGAAGTGGCGGACGATGCCGGCCGCCGCGGCCTTGGCCGCCGTCTCCAGGTCGCAGACTCCGACGGCGAGGGCGAAGTGGTTGCGGGTGCCGCCCGGGATCGGCAGGAGGGGGACGCCGGTGCCGAGCAGTTCCTGGGCCGCCCCCCGGAGCGTGCCGTCGCCTCCCGCTACGGCGACGAAGTCAGGGCGCTCCCCGACGACGTCGGACACCCGGGCAGGGATCTCCTCGCCCGGGCACTCGACGATCCGGTGGCCGGCGAAGAGGCCGCGCAGTTCTTCGGCCGACAGCTCCGAGCCGGCGGACGGGTTGACGAAGACGATGCCAGGCACGCCGGCCACCGTAACGGCAGACGGGCGCTCGCAGGCGTCGACCCCGGCCGCCCGCTGGGCACGACCGGGGCCGACGTCCTCCGAGAAGCGGATCTAAGGCCGGCGCAGGCGGCTCCGGCGCCTGGTGCCGGTGCGGCACAGGAGGGCGAGCGTCAGCGCTCCTGCGGCCAGCCGGGCCGGGTTGGAGTCGCCGCCCGTCCGCGGCAGCTCGTCGCGGGCCCGCACGACCGGTGCCGGCCGCGAGACCGGCTGCGTGTCCGGTGGAACCTGCTGGTCGTACCGGTTCGACTGCTCGGTCGGAGGCTGCTCGACCATCGTGGTGGTCGTCGTCGTGGTCCTCTCGACCGGCGGTGGCCCGACCGAAGGGGTCGGCCCGACCGGGAAGCAGACGAGGTTGCTGACCTCCCGGCCGTACTCCTCCTCGCCATTGGGCCCGGACACGAAGCCCTGGTCGCAGATGGTCGAGCCGGGCCGGACGTCGGCTGGCACCACGTAGCGGTAGGCGAAGTGCCCGTCGTTCGGCGTGGGCCGCTCGCCGCCGCTCAGCTGCGCTACGTACCGGTTGTCGATGTAGACGCAGTCCAGCGCCTTGTGAAGGTCGGGCGCGATCCAGTCGGCCACGCTCCACGTGATCTCGACCACGATCTCGTCACCCGGATGGACGGTTGTGCCCTCGGGCGGAGTGGTCTCCTTGTGCAGCACGCGCCGGGTGCCCGGAATGTCGCTGTTCTCACACCCGTAGATCGACGGCAGCGCCACGGGCGCCGGCGGCGGCGCCGGCGGCTGGCCGTGGCAGCAGTTGTTCGCCGGTGGCTGTTCGGGTGTCGGCTGCTCGGAGCCATAGCCGCCCGACGGCGGCTGTCCGGACGGCGGCTGATTCGGCGGCGGTTGGTCCGGCGCCGGCTGTGACGGCGGTGGCTGTGACGGCGGTGGCTGTGACGGCGGTGGCTGATGCCGCCGCGCCGGTTGATAACCCCCGTCCCACCACGACGCGAAGGCTGTGTTTGGCACGAGCAGTGTCATGAGCCCAGCCGCGGCCGCGCAGGCCCGCCCGAGATTCGATCGCATTGTTGTTCCCCCCCAGCTTTCCAGCTCCCCAGCTTGGACTTGATTGTACCGAATACCTCCGCTCTGAAACGAATTCTTTTCAAAGAATCTTGCCCGTTCCCGTCTGGCGAGGCAGGTATCGCCGCAGGTCAGAGAATATGTACCATTGATTTTGACCCAGCTGGCCCGGCCAAGGTGGAAGAAATAGGGATATGTATTGCCAGACCTCCCTGAATTCGACGATCAGGCGGCGAGACCGCTCGACGTGCTCCCAAGTGACGTCCGTCGTGATCCGATGCTCGACCAGGAACGCGAGGAACGGCGGCGCGGACTCCGAGTAGGTCTCGATTGTCCGAGGCGCTTGTTGGCCGCCTGCAGCGACAGCTCCCGACTCGGGAGCACCCCGATGAGGCCGCCAGCCGCCGGCATATCGGCCTCGGGGCGTCCGAGTGCGAGCTCGACAAGCGACGGGCCAGTGAGCCCCTTCCCCAGCCCCCCTCCGCGTGATCCCGATGGCCGGGAGGTGCTCGAGTTCGAACTTGGCGTTCTCGCCTACCCCCCGGCGGCGGCGGGGGGATACTGGCGGATTCGATGGACCGAAGACAGTCGGCGTAGGGACACGACGGCGCCCGCCCGGCAGGAGGCCATCGACAAGGCGACAGGAATCGTCGAGCGCCTGACGGCCGGAATCCCTAAGGCAAAGGGTGGGGCGAAGGGTGTTGCTCTCGTCGAGCACTACCTCGACCCGGGTCGGCGCCCGGCCCGGGGTCGACGCTGGAGCGAGCGGCACCGGGAGGAGCAGACGGCTTACTGCAACCGTTTCGTCCGTCCGGTGCTCAGCGAGGTGGATGTCGCCCACCTCACCCGCGCCCACTTCCAGCGCATTCTCGACGCCGCTCCCACCGTCTCGGTGGCCGATCACCTCAGGCGTGCCTATCGGCCATGGTCCGGGCTGGCCTCGAGGAGGGCCTTCTCCTCGCCCGCCAGGACGTGCTCCGGGGCGTGCATTGGGCTGCTGGCGACGACCCCCGACCCGGAGGGCTTCGAGGACGGAGGCCGATTCGTCGAGGAGGCCGAGATCCCGACGTCGGCCGGCGTCCATGATCTCGCCAAGGGAGCCGCTGCCCGGCGGGGGTTTTGGTGGCGAGAGCTCCAAATCCTCCTCGTCGCCTACTCGGGGGTGCGCTGGGGGGAGATGGTGGCCCTCACCTCCGACCGGATCGATTTGGACGGCCGGCGGATCCTGGTCGACCGCCAGGTCGTAGAGGGTCGCCGCGGCCTGCATCTCGGCCCCCCTAAAAGCCGGCGTCGCCGTACGACCATGTACCCCTCCCGTACGCCCGGCGGGGTCGACCTCGCTGCGCTCTTGGCCAAGCGGGTGGACGAGGTGGAGCGGTGTCCGGAGGCCAGCACTCCGTCGGGCCTCCTGTTTCCCTCCCCCCAGGGCTGCTGGGCGAGGCGCTCGAACTTCGCCCGGAACCTCTTTCACCCCGCCGCGACTGTCGCTGGATGGCCCCGGGACTCGTCCGGTGGCTTCTGCTGGACCTTTCATTCGCTCCGGCACGTCTTCGCCACCTGGGCACTTTCTCAGCCCGGGGCGCGCCTCGAGGACGTCTCCAAGCTCCTCGGGCACTCCACCGTGCGCGTGACGCAGGGATCTCTACGTCTCCCCGACGGCGATCTGTACGACCGCTTTTACAACGCGACGAAATAGAGGTCGCCGCTGTCAACACCGGCTGAAAGCTGACCCCTTGGCACCGGTTGAAAATTGACCCCCCTGGTGCCGGGTGGTGGTCACTCTGTGTTGTCGGTGGGCACCCTCCCGAGGTCGCGGTCTTTGAGTCGGTAGCTGTCGCCTTTGAGGCTGACTACGTCGGCGTGGTGGACGAGGCGGTCGATCATGGCGGCGGCGACGACGGGGTCGCCGAAGACTTCGCCCCAGCGGCCGAAGGGTTTGTTGCTGGTGACGATGACGCTGGCTCGCTCATAGCGTGAGGACACCAGCTGGAAGAAGAGGTTGGCGGCGTCGGATTCGAAGGGGATGTAGCCGACCTCGTCGATCACGAGCAGCGGGTAGCGGCCAAGGCGACGGAGCTCGTCATGGAGCCGGCCGGCGGCGTGGGTGGCGGCAAGGCGATCAACCCACTCGGCGGCGGTGGCGAAGGCAACGCGATGGCCGGCCTGGCACGCCCGGATCGACAAGCCGATGGCGAGATGGGTCTTGCCGGTGCCGGGCGGTCCGAGGAACACGACGTTCTCGCGGCCTTCGATGAAATCGAGCGCTCCGAGGTGAGCGATCACTTCCCGCTTGAGGGTGCGCTGGTGATCGAAGTCGAAGTCCTCGAGGGTCTTGCGGGCGGGGAAGCGGGCGGCCCGGATGCGCAGCTCCCCGCCGTTGGACTGGCGGGCGGCCACCTCCCGTTCGAGACAGGCAGCCAGGAACTCCTCATGGGTCCAACCGTCGGTGCGGGCTCGTTCTGCCAGCCGATCGACCGCCCGGGCCAATGACGGCGCCTTGAGCGCCCGGCAGAGGTAGGCGAGGTCGGTGGCGGGCTTGGACTTCGCGGTGGTGGCCATCACGCCGCTCCGGTGATCTGGTCGTAGACGGTCAGGTCTCGTTCTTCGACCTCGGCTTCGAGGGCGGTGGCCTGCGCCGCTTGGACCCGCATGGCGCGGAGGATCCGGGCGTGGTCCGCGGCGAGCAGGCTCTGGTGCTTGGCCAGGCAGCGGGAGTGGCGGGCGATCTCGGTGCGGTCGCAGGTGACGATGACCTCGTCGAGGGTGACCCGAACATCGACCCGCCGGCCGACGAAGCGGGGATTCACGGAGTAGTCGTTGGTGTCGACCCGGACGTAGTGGTCCCGGGGCAGGCGGATGGTGAACCGCCACGACGGATCGGGCAGCACCGGCGGGAACGACAACATGGCGCCCCGGTCCTCCCAGATCGCGTCGGCCGGCCGGACCCTGGTCGTTCCATGGATCCGCTGGTTGGCCCGCCGCAGCCAGAACTCCAACTGGCGGTTGAAGTCGGCCAGGTTCTCGAAACGCCGGCCGGACAGGAAACTCGTCTCCAAGTACTGGTTGGCCCGCTCAACCACGCCCTTGGCTTCCGGGTCGGCCGGGCCGCACAACACCGCGGTCATGCCCAGCGTCCCGCGGAAGGTCTGATACTCGCCGGTGAGGACCTGCCGTCCGGCGCGCCACTGGCCGATGCACCCTTCCTGGTCCCACACCGCCTTGCGGGGCACCGCCCCGAACTGGCCCAGCAGCACCAGCATCCCGCCCAGCACGTCATGCGCCGCCCGGGACGGAACCATCCACGCCGCGATCAGGCGGGAGAACCCGGCCACCCCGACGACGACCCAGAGCTTGTCGGTCTGCCCGAAGCCCAGCGGGATCTCCACATCGGGCTGCCACAGATCGAACTGGGCCAGCTCGCCAGGCTGATAGGTCGTCCGCTGGCACGGGTCGGGCGGCACGAACAACGGCCGCAGCTCCGAGACCCGGTCCCGCAGCACCGTGATCCCTCGGGTCCAGCCGATGCGCTCCGCGATCACCGTCGCCGGCATGTCCGGGAACTCCTTGAGCAGCCCCAGGATCTCCGGCTCGACCACGTCCACCGCCGACCCCCTCGACACCCGCTCATAACGGGGCGGGCCCTCCGACCGCAGCGCTTCCCGGACCGTGTTCCGGGAGATCCCCAGGCGACGCACGATCGCCTTGATCCCCATGCCCTCCGCCCGATGCACCCGGCGGATCTCAGCCCAGTCCTCCACGTTGATCATCCCCCAAACCCCCTGGCCAGCATCGGGCCAGGGTTCGAGATCCAACACTCCAAGTGGTGGACCCGACAGCAAGGGGGTCAGTTTTCGGCCGGTGATAGGGGGTCAGTTTTCACTCGGTGGCGACA
>JAUZEX010000354.1 GCA_030838815.1 Actinomycetota bacterium | reverse complement strand
ACCTGGACCTCGGCCTGGAAGAGCCCCGACACCGTCGACGCCAAGGTCCGGGCCCGGCTGGCCGGTCACAAGGAGTACCAGGCGCTGCGGGTCCGGCAGCGGGAGCTCGAGAAGGGAGCGACGCCGTGAGCTACCCGTCCTCCGTCGACGAGCTGACCGAGCTGCTGTCCAAGCAGGCCTACCTGGCCGACCGGGGCCTGGCCACCGCCGTCTACCTCGGCATCTCCCTCGGCCGGCCGATCCTCCTGGAAGGGGAGCCGGGCGTAGGCAAGACCGAGATGGCCAAGGCGCTGGCGACGGCGTTCGGGAGCGAGCTGATCCGTCTCCAGTGCTACGAGGGGATCGACGCCAACCAGGCGCTCTACGAGTGGGACTACACCCGCCAGCTCCTGTACGTCCGGGCCCTGTCGGAGAAGGAGGCGTCGGGCAAGGAGGCGATCAACGACCTGTTCGGCCCCGAGTTCCTGGTGGAGCGGCCGCTGCTCAAGGCGACCCGGGCCGGGGACCGAGCGGTCCTTCTGGTCGACGAGATCGACCGGGCCGACGACGAGTTCGAGGCCTTCCTCCTCGAGGTGCTGTCCGACTTCCAGGTGACGATCCCCGAGATCGGCACCATCCGGGCGGAGAAGCCACCGATCGTGATCATCACGTCCAACCGGACCCGGGAGCTCCACGACGCCCTGAAGCGGCGGTGCCTCTACCACTGGATCGACTACCCGACCCCGGAGCGGGAGGCGGAGATCGTGCGGGTCCGGGCGCCGGAGGTGTCGGACGTGCTGGCCCGCAAGGTCGTCGACGCCGTCACCAGCCTGCGGCGCATGGATCTGGTGAAGACGCCGGGGCTGGCGGAGACGATCGACTGGGCCCGGGCGCTGGAGTTCCTCGGCGCCGACGACCTTGACCCGGTCGTGGCGGAGGAGACGCTGGGGTCGGTGATCAAGGACCACGACGACTACGTCCTCGTGCGCAAGAGCCTGGGAGAGGTGGTGCGGTGATGGAGGGGAGCACGGCCGTGCTGTGGAGCGTCGGGATCGAGGTGGAGGGCGACGAGGTGATGACGATCGACCGGATCGGCGAGCTGGCCGACGCGGTGGCGTCGGCGGGCGGGATCGCGTCCGGCATCGGCCAACCCTGCTACGGGGTCAAGGTCCTGGTGGAGGCCGGGGACCGGGACGAAGCCGTGACCAAGGCGACGGCCATCCTCCGGGAGGCGGCCCGGGTCGCCGCTCTCCCCGAATGGCCGGTGTCGCGGGTTGAGGCGGTCAGCGAGGAGGAGGACGCGGAATGAGCGGGCCCGAGTCCATCGGTCCCGACGTTCCCCCGCCGGACGACAAGCCGGGGCCGGCGACGGAGGGGGGCCGCCGGGCACTGGACGGCCTGCGGGCCATCTGGACCGCCAACGGCCAGATGGGCGAGGCCCAGGATCTCGGCCTCGAGTGCGCCGACGACGAGCGGGGCTGTTCCGTGAACGTCAACTTCGACGCCTTCGCCGACACGGTGGAGCCGACCACGGACACCACCGAGGCCATCGACCGCCTCCGCCGGGCCTGGAAGGCCACCCTGGCCAAGGAAGGCAAGCTCTTCGATCCGCAGGCGACGGAGTGATCCGCCGCTAGGGCGGCGGCCGCAGCTGCCAGGCGGCGAACGCCCCCCTCAGGAGCGCCGGGAGGTCGGACGTCTCGTCGGCCAGCCACTGCTCGTAGGCGGCGACAGCGGAGCCGAGAGCAAGGTGGCCGATCAGCTGCGGGAGCGGCGCCTCGGCCGGCTGGTCGAGGCGGCGGGCGGCGAAACGGGCCACGACGCCGCGCCAGTCGGCATAGCGCAGGGTGCTGTGGGCCTGAAGGGCGGGCACGTGGAGGATCAGCGCCATCCGCCGGCGGTGGGCGGGCACGGCCTCCGGCGGCAGATCGTTGAACCGGACGACGGCCTCGGTCACGGCGTCGAGCAGTGCGACGTCGTCGCCGTGCCCGGCTAGCCATTCCTCCATGCCCCGCAGCAGGGCATCGAAGTCGCCCCAGACGACGTCGTTCTTGGACGAGAAGTAGCCGAAGAACGTCCGGCGGGCGATCCCCGCCGCGGCGGCGATGTCGTCGAGGGTGGTCTCGACGAATCCGTGGCGGAGGAACAGGTCGAGGGCGATCTGCTCCAGCTCGGTCCGGGTCGTTGCCGGCGGCCGGCCGAGGCGGTGGTCAGCACCCCGATCGGCTCCCATGGGGCTTTACTATTGCACCGAGTGCAATTACTCTGCACGCATGGCTCAGCGAACTGCTATTACCGCCCCCGGGACCGCAGTCCCGAAGCCCGCCCCCGCCGACGAGGCACTCCTCGAAGAGGACGGGCTCGTCGAGGATGACCTCCTCGTCGAGGACGTGTCCATCGACGGGATGTGCGGCGTCTACTGACCATGCCCGTCCTCGACCGGGCATGGGACCTCGACCCCCAGGTGTCGGTGCGGCCCGAGCCGTTCGGCGCGCTCCTCTACCACTTCGGGACCCGCCGCCTCTCCTTCCTCAAGGACCGGCGGCTGCTGGCGGTGGTGCAGGGGCTGGGTGAGGCGCCGACCGCCCGGGCCGCCTGCGCCGGCGCCGGCATCGGGGCCGACGAACTCCCCACCTACGAACGGGCCCTGGCCCGGCTGGCCGACACGGACATGCTCCGGGAGCGGCCATGAGCGTCGCCGTTCCGCTCGTCGACCACTTCGCCCGCGGCCTCGACGCCCCCATCTGCCTCACCTGGGAGCTGACCTACGCCTGCAACCTCGCCTGCCGCCACTGCCTGTCGAGCTCCGGGCGGCGCGACCCGGCCGAGCTCACCACCGCCGAGGCGAAGGCCGTCATCGACGAACTCGAGCGAATGCAGGTGTTCTACGTCAACATCGGCGGCGGCGAGCCGACGATCCGGCCCGACTTCTGGGAGCTGGTCGACTACGCCACCGCCCACCACGTGGGCGTCAAGTTCTCCACCAACGGCGTCCGGATCACGCCCGAAGTGGCGGCCCGGCTGGCGGCCGGCGACCGCGGATCCGGGAGTGGACCCCGAACTGGCTACGTCGACGTGCAGATCTCGCTCGACGGTGCCACCGCCGAGGTCAACGACGCAGTGCGGGGCGAGGGGTCGTTCGCCATGGCCGTGCGGGCCATGGAGAACCTGGCCTCGGCCGGCTTTACCGGGTTCAAGCTGTCGGTGGTCTGCACCCGCCACAACATCCCCCAGCTCGACGCCTTCAAGACCATCGCCGACCGCTACGGCGCTCAGCTGCGGTTGACGCGGCTGCGCCCGTCGGGGCGGGGCGCCGACGTGTGGGACGAGCTGCACCCGACCGCGGCCCAGCAGCGGGAGCTGTACGACTGGCTCCTGGCCCACGGCGAGGGCGTCCTCACGGGCGACTCCTTCTTCCACCTGGCCGCCTACGGCGAAGCGCTGCCGGGGCTGAACCTCTGCGGCGCCGGACGGGTCGTGTGCCTCATCGATCCCGTCGGCGACGTGTACGCCTGCCCGTTCGCCATCCACGACGCCTTCCGGGCCGGCAACGTCCGC
>JAUZEX010000323.1 GCA_030838815.1 Actinomycetota bacterium | reverse complement strand
GCCGACAGCCTCACCCTGCTGGCCCACGTGGTCGGCCTGGTGCAGGCGGAGGGCTGGTCGATCGGCAACGTCGACACGACGGTGGTTCTGGAGGCCCCCCGCCTGGCTCCCCACAAAGCCGCCATGGAGGAGCGCCTGACGGGGGTCGCCGGAGCCCCGGTCACCGTCAAGGCCAAGCGGGCCGAAGGCCTCGGGGCGCTGGGCCGGGGCGAAGGCGTCGCCTGCTTCGCCGTCGCCCTCCTCGTCCGCTAGCGGCCGCTGGCACCCCCGCCGGCGACGGTCTGAGCCAGCAGATCGCTCACCCGGACGGGCGTCAGGGCCCGCTGGCGGGCGGCGGCGACCATCGGCTCGAAGGCGGTCACGGTGTTGGCGTGACCGGTGTGAAGGCTCACGACGGCGCCCGGATGGAGCCCGGCCGCCACACGCTGGACGATCGTCGCCGCCGCCGGGTCCTGGTAGTCGAGGGGGTCGACGTCGTAGCCGACGACGGTGCGGTACCCGGCCCGGCCCGCCTCGGCCAGGATCAGGGCCGACGGCACCTCGAGGCCCGAGGGCCGGAACCAGGCGCCGGGCGAGCCGGCATGTCGGGTCAGGGCGTCCCGGCAGCGCACGATCTCGTCCGCCACCGCGGCCCGCCCCGCCTGCCCGAGCGCCGGATGGGTGTAGGTGTGGTTGGCCAGCTCGTGGCCCCCGCCGAGGATGGCGCCGGCCAGATCGGGGTGCTGGTCGAGCCACAACCCGACGGCGAACACCGTCACCGGAACCCCGAGCCGCCCCGCCACCCCCAGGAGATCGTGCAGCAGGCCCGGGTCGCCGGACCCGTGGAACGTGAACGCCACCCTCTTGGCCTCCGGAGGCCCGTGGGCCACGAAGGCGGCCGGCCCACCGGCGGCCCCGCCGGCCGAGGTCGTCCCAGTCCCCGTCGTGGAGGTGGCGGCGCCGTCTGCCGGACCCGCCGGTGGCGCCGCCCGGCGCGCTGACGTGCAGGCGCCGACGACCGCGGCGGAAGCGGCGCCCAGGAAGGCCCGGCGGCTCAGACCCATGGGCCCATTCTTCCGCCGGCGCGCCGTCCGCCGGGGACAGCGGCTGAATTCCCGCCGATCGCGTCCCCTAAAACGAGCTCACGCAGATCAACCCCGCATCGAGGCGAAGCTGAACACCTTCGGGGAGGCGGGATCGACGGTGGCCTTCACCCACTGGGGAGTGAAACCCGGATAGGTCTCGAGCCGGGTGAGGTTGGGAGTGTCCTGCCATGGGTGGTCGAGGCGAAACTGGTGCGTGTCGCCGTGGACCAGCACCACCGGCCTCCCGAAGGCGGCGGCCCGCCGCCGGAGCCGGGCCACGAGGCCCGCGGAGCTGCCGTCGGTCGGGTCGTCCTGCCAGATGATCATGACCGCCGCCGCCTTGATCCTGGCCGCTTCGTCGAAGGTGCCGTCGAGCCAGGCGTGGTCGGCGCTTGTCGCCGGACCCCCGCCGTCCGGGCCGGGCACGTCGAGCGTGGCGAAGACCACCCCGGCCCGTTCCCAACGGGCGTTCTCCGGGACCCCGGGCTGGCGGACCTGGGGGATCGGCCGGGTCCCGAGCGACATCCCGCTGGAGAAGAACACCCGCCGGATGGCGGGCAGCCGCCCGTCGGGGCTGGGGCAGTCTTGCCATTCGTTGTCGCCCGGCGTGTACACGAGCGTGGTGAAGCCGTTGAACACCGCCTTCACCTGGCGCAGGCGGTCGTCGGTGCACGGCGTCCCGCCCTTCCAGATGTCCCCGTCGTGGACGACGAAGGCCAGCCCGGCGGCGTTGGCGCCGTCTTGCACCCGGAGGAGGTTGCCCTCATCTCCCCGGCTGTAGCCGGTGTCGCCGATGAGGCCGATCTGGAACGGGCCGGCCGCAGCTCGGACCGGCACCGGGGCCGCCACCACCAGCACGATCGCAGCCATCAGAGCCAACTTTGACCACAGGCGCACGGTAGGACGCTAACACTGCGCCGCCCCGGTTCTGCTCAAGCTTCCCGAAGCGGACAGGGAGGGGCGAACCGGACATCGAAGACTCAAGGGTGAAAAAGATCCTGCGCGGTGCTCTTTCCTGGGCGGTGGCCCCAGCGCTGGCCCTGGCCGTCGTCGCCACGACCGGGCTGGTCGTCGGGCATGTGCGCCAGTCACAGGACGTCGCCTGGTGCAAGAAGGTCACCCCGTCGACCTTGACCGTCAAGGGTGTGAAGGAGCCGGTCGACCCGACCGTCCTGAAGGAAGCGCGGTCCGGCTGCGTCGCCCAGCGCCGGGACCAGCGGGGGATCTTCGGGGCGGTGTGGCGGACGGGCGGCAGGGAGACGGCCGTCTGCGCCGTCGACTGGGGCCGGTACCAGCAGCTCTTCGATAGCGACCAGGCCGCGGCGACGGCGCTGACGAAGCACTTCGGGATCACCGACTCACTCGACGCCGGCAGCAAGAGCGACCAGCAGCGGTTCATCACCACCTGCCTCAAGGCCAAGCACATCGCCTGATCACCTGAGCCCGGTTCCGGGTATCAATGGACCGTGCTCGGCCTCCCCGACGGTATCCGCGTGGGTCTGTTCGATCTCGACGGCGTCCTGACGCGCACCGCCACCGTCCACGCCGCGGCCTGGAAGGAGATGTTCGACGACTTCCTGCGGCGCCGGGCGGACGAAACCGGCGAGCCCTTCGTGCCCTTCGACGTCCACGCCGACTACCCCCGTTTCGTCGACGGCAAGAAACGGGCCGACGGCGTCCGCTCCTTCCTGGCCGCCCGGGGCATCGACCTGCCCGAAGGGACCCCCGACGACCCGCCCACGGCGGCCACCGTCTACGGCCTCGGCAACCGCAAGAACGAGCTCCTGCTGGCCAAGCTGGCCGACGGTGTCGAGGTGTACCCCGGCTCGCGGCGCTACGTCGAGGCACTCCGGGACGCCGGGCTGCGCACGGCAGTGGTGTCGTCGAGCGCCAACACGAAGACCGTGCTCGACACGACCGGATTGGCCAAACTGTTCGACGTGGTCGTCGACGGAGTCACCGCCGAGCGGGACGGGCTGGCCGGCAAGCCGGCCCCCGACACGTTCCTGGCCGCCGCCCGGGCCCTCGGCGTCACCCCCGCCGAGGCGGCGGTGTTCGAGGACGCCCTGGCCGGCGTCGAGGCCGGCCGGGCCGGCGGCTTCGGCTGGGTGGTCGGCGTCGACCGCACCGGCCAGGCCGAGGAGCTCCGGCGCCACGGCGCCGACATCGTCGTCTCCGACCTCGACGAGCTCGCCGCCATGGCCGGCCCCCAGCCCCGGTGATCGAGCACCCATGAGCATCGAGCCGGCGTGATCGAAGCAGGCTTGGGCTTCAAGACGGAGCCGTGGCTGGTGCGGGAGGCCACGCTCGACCTCGGCATCCTGGCCCAGAGCGAGTCGATCTTCGCCCTGGCCAACGGGCACCTGGGCC
The DNA here is from genome assembly GCA_030838815.1 of Actinomycetota bacterium. Lineage (GTDB taxonomy): Bacteria > Actinomycetota > Acidimicrobiia > IMCC26256 > BP-133 > BP-133. The sequence goes on along the minus strand of JAUZEX010000323.1, from coordinate 2,297 downwards.
TGCGGGGCAACCTCGACGAGGGCGAGCCCTACGGGCTGCCCGGCACCTACCTGAACGGCGTGCACGAGCTGCGCCCCCTCCCCTATGCCGAAGCGGGCTTCGGCTATCCCGAGTCGGGCCAGACCTGCATCAACGTGACCAACGGCAAGGTGCTGCGGCTCCTCGTCGACGACGAACCGTTCGACGTGCGCTACGGCACGCTCGAGTCCCACGAGCGCGTGCTCGACCTCCGGGCCGGAACGCTGCGCCGCGAGGTCGTCTGGGTCTCACCGGCCGGCCAGCGCATCCGGGTGACGTCGGTGCGGCTGGTGTCGTTCACACAGCGGGCGGTGGCGGCCATCGAGTACCAGGTCGAGGCGCTCGGCGAGTCGGCCCGCATCGTCGTGCAGTCGGAGCTGGTGGCCAACGAGCCGATCCCGTTGCCCGAGAACGATCCCCGGGTGGCGGCGGCCCTCGAAGCGCCCCTCCAGAGCGAGGACCACGCGCTCCGGGGCGCCACCGCCGTGCTGGTCCACCGGACCGAGCGGAGCGGGTTGCGGGTGGCGGCGGCCATGGACCACATCGTCGAGGGCCCCGACAGCACCGACACCGTGAGCGAGTGCGACCCCGACATCGCCCGGGTGGCGATCACCGCCGTCCTCCAGCCCGGGGAGCGGCTCCGGATCGTCAAGATGCTGGCCTACGGCTGGTCCTCCGTTCGATCCCGCCAGGCGCTGCGGGACCAGGTGGCGGCGGCCCTCACCGCCGCCCGCCACACCCGATGGACGGGCCTGCTCGACGAGCAGCGCCGCTTCCTCGACACGTACTGGGACCGGACGGCCGTGGAGCTCGACGGCGACCCGGAGATCGAGCAGGCCGCCCGCTTCGGGCTGTTCCACGTCCTCCAGGCCAGCGCCCGGGCCGAGGGGCGGGCCATCCCGGCCAAGGGTCTGACCGGCACCGGCTACGACGGGCATGCCTTCTGGGACACCGAGACCTTCGTGCTGCCCGTCCTCACCTCCAGCCTCCCCGAGGCCGCCCGCGACGCCCTCCGCTGGCGGCATTCCATCCTCCCCGCCGCCCGGGAGCGGGCCGCCGCCCTCGGACATGCCGGCGCCGCCTTTCCCTGGCGCACCATCGACGGCCAGGAGTGCTCCGGCTACTGGCCGGCGGGGACGGCCGCCTTCCACATCAACGCCGACATCGCCGACGCCGTCGTCCGCTACGTCGATGCCACCGACGACGAGGTCTTCGAGGCCGCCGAGGGGCTGGAGCTGCTGGTGGAGACGGCGCGGCTGTGGTGCTCGCTCGGCCACCGCGACCGCCACGGCCGCTTCCGCATCTCCGGCGTCACCGGGCCCGACGAGTACTCGGCCCTGGCCGACGACAACGTGTACACGAACCTGATGGCCCAGCAGAACCTGCGGGCGGCGGCCGACGCCGCCGAGCGCTACCTCGCGGAGTCCGGCCGCCTCGGCGTCGACGAGGAGGAGCGCACGACCTGGCAGGCGGCGGCCGAGGCCATGTACGTCCCCTGGGACGCCGAGCTGGCCGTCCATCCCCAGGCCGAGCTGTTCACCAGCCACCAGGTGTGGGACTTCGAGAACACCGGGCCCGACCAGTATCCGTTGTTCCTCCACTTCCCGTACTTCGACCTCTACCGCCGCCAGGTGGTGAAACAGGCCGACCTCGTCCTGGCCATGCAGCTGCGCGACGACGCCTTCACCGAGGAGCAGAAGGCCCGCAACTTCGCCTACTACGAGGCCCTCACCGTGCGGGACTCGTCGCTGTCCGGTATCACCCAGGCCGTATTGGCCGCCGAGCTCGGCCATCTCGACCTGGCCTACGACTACCTGGCCGAGGTGGTGCAGATGGACCTCCACGACCTGGCCCACAACACCGCCAACGGGCTGCACATGGCGTCCCTGGCCGGCGCCTGGACGGTGCTGGTGGCCGGGTTCGGAGGCCTGCGGGCCCGGGCCGGTCGGCCTGCCTTCGCCCCCCGGCTGCCGAACGGGATCTCCCGGCTGGCCTTCAATCTCTGGTACCGGCGCCGCAACCTGTGCGTCACGGCCACACCCGGGCAGGCGCATTACGAGTTGAAGGCGGGCGAGCCGCTCACCTTCTTCCACTACGGCGAGGAAGCCCTGGCCACCGTCGACGAGCCGGTGAAGCTCGCCATCCCGGCGCGGCCCGCGCGGCCGCGGCCCAGCCAGCCCTACGGGCGGGAACCGGTCCGGCGGATCCCGCCCGGCTGAGGCGCTACGGCCCCGGGGCGGTGGAGCGGTGCACGGCGCCGGCGAACCCGTCGATGCGGC
>JAUZEX010000319.1 GCA_030838815.1 Actinomycetota bacterium | reverse complement strand
CGCCCTTGGCCGTCGTCCAGGCGCCCGGCTTGGGGTTGCCGGCCATGACGAGGCGGGCGAGCTCGGCGGCGGGGCGCGTCCAGTCGACGGCGAACTCCTCGACGGACAGCTTGGCGGCGTAGGTCTCTTCGCCCTCCTGGGACACCGGTACGCGGCCGGGGATCGAGTCGATCTCGGCCAGGAGCAACTCGGTCCCGAGGTCGGCGAGGCGACGGCGCAGATCGCCGGCGGTGTCGTCGGGCGTGATCGCGATCGTGCGGCAGGCATAGACCGGGCCGGTGTCGAGCCCGGCTTCGAGCTGCATGAGGCAGACGCCCGTCTCCTCGTCGCCGGCCAGCATGGCCCGCTCCACCGGCGCCGCCCCCCGCCACCGGGGCAGGAGCGAGAAGTGGACGTTGACGTAACCCGACGGCAGCGCGGCGAGCACCGACGGGGGTTACAGCTGGCCGAAGGCCACCACCACGCCGAGCTCGGCGCCACTGGCGGCGATGTCGGCGAGCGCCTCTTTGCACCGCTCGGGGGTGACGACGGTGAGGCCGAGTTCCGTGGCCGTGCGCTTGACCGGGCTCGGGACGAGGTCGCCGCCCCGGCCCCGCTTGCGGTCGGGCTGGGTGATGACGAGGGCGATCTCGTGGCCGGCCTCGTGCAGGGCCCGGAGGGCGCCCTGCGCTTCGGGCGGGCTGCCGAGGAAGACGAGCCGCATCAGAGCCGACCTCTACTCGGGCGGGGGCGGCGTGTCGCCGCCGTCGGGCCTCCCCAGCCTCCGCACCTGACCGCCGGTGCCGCCAGAGCGCAGGATCCGCATGGCCTCCTTGCGCAGATCGGGCTCCAGGCGGTCGAGGAGGAGAAAGCCGTCGAGGTGGTCGGTCTCGTGGAGGAAGATGCGGCCGAGCAGGTCCTGCCCCTCGCGGGTGAATTCCTTGCCGTCGAGGTCGAAGCCCTTGAGGGTGACGCACCGGGGGCGGACGATCGGGAAGTACAGGCCCGGGACGGACAGGCAGCCCTCCTCGTACTCCCACGACTCCGAGGTCTCGGCGATGGTGGGGTTGACGACGACGAAGGGCCCGTCGCCGGCGTCATAGACGAAAATGCGTTTCTGGACGCCCACCTGGTTGGCGGCCAGTCCAACGCCGGGAGCGGCGTACATGGTCTCGATCATGCCGTCGGCCAGCCGGGCCAGATCCCCGTCGAACTCCGTGACGTCGGGGCAGCGTTGCTTGAGACCGAGGTCGCCGAAGACCCGGATGGGGAACGTGGCCATGGCGGGTGAGACTACTGGCCGTCCGGCGCCGGCCCCGCCGTCAGACCCGCAGCGGATCGACTTCGGCCCGCAGCCGGCCGGCGGGGCGGCCGGCGGCGAGGGCGGTGGCGAGGGCGGTGGCCAGCGCGTCGGGCGAGGGGGCACGGACCAGGACGGCGTCCGCGGACCCGCCCCGGGCGCCGGCGGCGCCGCCCGAAACCCCGATTCCGCCCCCGGCGGACCGGAGGGCGACGGCGGCGGCGGCCAGCGCCGCGGGGTCGCCGGTGAGGCGGGCCAGGGCGGCGTACGGCGGAAGGCCGAGGAGTTTCCGCCGCGGCCGTTCGGCGTCGGCCAGGAGGCCGGGGTCGGCCCGCACCGCCGCCTCGATGACCTCGTGGCGGGGCAGGCGGGTCTGCACCAGCACCCGCCCGCCCGCGGCCCGGGGGCCGACGAGCCGGGCTGCCCGCACGATCAGCCACAGGGCCTGCTCGCCGGCCCGGAAGCGGGGGGCGAGCAGTTCGGCGTCGAGGTCGAGGAAGACGACCACCGCCGTCGAGCCGGCGGGGTGGGGCGCGACGCGATGGAGGACGGCCTCCGTCCCGATGAGGACGGGCTCGCCCGGCAGTTCGCCGGTGGCGGCGTCGACCATGGCCACCCCGACGCCGGGCAGCAGCGCAGCCAGCTCCTCCCGCACCCGCGTCACCCCCGACCGGAGCACCTTGAGCCTGGTGCTGCCGCACCGGATGCAGACCCGGGGCCGGGTCGTCCCGCACCGGGCGCAGGCCAGGAGCCGGACCGGGTCCTCGCCGCGACCGGCGTCAGGAGGGGGGTCGCTCTCGGCCACGGCCGCTTCGCAGCGCTCACACCGGGCCAGCTCGCCGCAGGCTCCGCAGGCCAGGAGCCGGGCCCGCCCCTTCCGGTTGAGGACGCACACCGCCCGTACGCCCCCGCGCCCGAGGGCACCGTCGGCGCCGGGGGTGCCGTCGGACGGTGCGGCACCGAAAGGGACGCCACGGCCCGGCTGGGCGCCGTCGGCCCCGGCGCCGGCCGGGGAGGGGCCGGGACCCTGAGCGGTTTGCCCACCGTTACGGGGGGTGATCCGCTCGGGGTTGCGGGCCGGGGGATTGACCGCGGCCCGCAGGGCGGCGACCGCCCGCTCGGAGAACAGCCCGAGGCCGGGGGCCTCACGCCCGCGGTCGACGACTTCGGTGATGGGCCACCCGGCCCGTTCGGCGGTGCGGGCCGGGACGAGGACCGGGCCCGGGGCCTCCAAGGGCGGGACCGGCGACACGATGGTGAGACGGGCGCCGGTGCGGCGGGTCCGTTCGGCGGCCAGGTCGCGGGCGTGCCACGTGGGCGAACGTTCCTCTTTCAGGGCTTCCGAGCCGTCGTCGAGGATGACGACGGCGGCGAGGTCGGGGACGGGGGCGAGGACCGCGGACCGGCCGCCGAGCACGACGCAGGCGCCCAGCCGGGTGCGGTCCCAGGCCCGGGCCCGGTCCCGGGGCCGTCCCTCGGTCAGCCACGGAACGACGATGGCCCCGGTGGCCCGCAGCCCGGCGCCCAACCGCCCGAGTCGCCCCTCGGGCACGATGACGAGCGTGGATCCCGACGGGGCGATCAACCCTGCGACGAGCTCGCCGGGATCAACCGCGGGCGGCCAGCGCACGACCGCCACGGGGCGTTTCGCGGCGTCGGCCGCCAGATCGCTCGCAGCACCCTGATCGGTACCGTCCGGGCCGGATAACGAGGCCTCGGGAGGAGGCACCAGCTCGCCCGCATCAGCGTGGTCGGCAACGTCCCGGTGGGCTGGGCGGAGGTCGAGAGGGCTCGACGCGGAACCGGTGGACCCAAAACCCCCCTGCGGGGGCGGTTGGCGACCAGACGTTTCGGTCGCGGTGGGGCGAGGGCCGGCGGGGACGACGGCGGCGGGGGAGGCG
>JAUZEX010000294.1 GCA_030838815.1 Actinomycetota bacterium | reverse complement strand
CGATGCTGCGCCTGACGGTCGCCGACGTCGCCGACCACGTCGAGCGGTTCCAGGCCGTCTACCGCCACGCCCTCCAGGACCCCGCCGATCGCGGGGTGTACGACGCTCTGGTCCGGCACTTCGCCGGCTACGCCGTGACGTTCATGGCCCGATCGACCCATCCGGACGTTCCCCGCGCCCAGCAAGGTGTGGCCGCCTCCTTCCTGGCCCATGGCTTCGCCGGAGCCATCGCCGCCTGGATCAGCGACGACGCCGTGACCAAACGAGATCTGGTCGACGCCGCCGTGGCCTGCGCTCCGACCTGGTGGGCTTGAGTCATCGCGCCACCAGGCGGGGGTCGCCGCTCCTCAGATGCGCATCACGACGCCGTTGCCTTCGAGAGACCCGGTGGAAGCGGTGTTGCTGGCATAGAAGCGGATGTGGCCCGTGGCCAGGTTGGCTTCGGTGACGATCGGCCCCCCGGCGTCCCCGGGGATGTAGGAGAAGAGCATGCGCCCCTGCAACCGGACGACGTCGCCCTCCACTGAACCGCGTTGGGTGTAGATCCGCTGCGTGGCGTCGACCCGGGCCGGCTGTGCCTGGTCATCGGGGTCGGCCAACGCGCCCCAACCGAAGCCGCTGACGTCGCTGTCCGGCCCCCACACCTCGATGTTGATGTTGAAATGGAACACGGGCGGCAGTTCCGGCGAGTCCCCGCTGCCGGGGGGTGCACCGGGCCCGTCGCTGATCACCAGCAGCGTGGCATGGATGTGGATGCCGTTGGTCCCCGTCCCGGCGGCCGCCGGCCGGGCGCTGCGCCCTCCCAGGCCGGCGACGGCCGCGCCGAGGGCACCGATCTTGATGAGGTCCCGTCGTCTGACCCTGTCCATGGTGCTTATCCCATCCGGCTGGTGAACTGGTTCGTGTCGAAATAGTCCCGCCAGGCGCTGATCCTGCCGTCGCTGACCTCGAAGGTTCCCATGACCGGCAGCTCAAACGTCTTGTCGGGGAGCCTGAAGACGTCCACCCGCTCGGTCATCACGACGGGACCGTCGGCTGCGATGTTGATGACATGGAACTCGATGTTCTCGATGCCAGGCGGGCCAGGGCGGATGAACGTGGCGAAGTTGTCGGCGATGGCCTTCCGGCCGGTGACCGGTGCGAACGGGATGTTGTGGTAGACGGCGTCGTCGGTGAAGAAGGCCGCCAGGTCGTCGGCCGCCATGCCGTCGCCCCACGCGGCGCAGAACCTGCGCACCACCTCGATCGGGCTCTCCATCTGGCTCTCTCCTCGCGCACGGTGGGCGGAGACTCTAGGTGCTGAGTGGCATTCACGGCTTCAGCACCACCTTGCCGGTGGTGGCTCCGGTCTCCATGAGCCGGTGGGCCTCGGCGGCGTCGGCCAGCGGGAACGGGTGCACGGCGGGAGTGTTCACTTGACCCGAGGCGACCCAGCCGACCAGCCGCTGCAGGGACGCGACCGCCTGCGCCGGTCGGTGCTCGAACCAGACGCCGAGGTTGAAGCCGGTCAGGATCTGGCTGGGGGCCGGGTCGTACAGCAGCGGGACGAGGGCGGCCGGGTCGAGACCGTCGACCGATCCGCTCACCGCGCCGTAGTTGATGAGCCGACCGAACGGGGCCAGGATGGCGAGGGTCTGTCCGAGGTGCGCCGGCCCGTTCATCTCCAGCGCCACATCGACGCCCCTTCCTCCGGTGAGCTCGAGCACCCGGTCGGTCCAGCCGGGCTCGCGGTACTCGATGGCCTCGTCGGCTCCGAGCCCCAGGGCGATCTCCCGCTTGGCCGCCGTCCCGGTTCCGGCGATCACCGTCTCTGCGCCGAGCAGCCTGGCGATCTGGACGGCGTAGCTGCCGACGCCGCCGGCCGCGGCCGGGACGAACACCGTTTCTCCCTTGGCCACCTGCGCCACGTCGTGGAGGATCACGGTCGCGGCCAGGCCCGAGACGACGATGCCGGCGGCGGCGTCGGCGCTCAGCCCGTCCGGGATCGGGATGAGGTTGGCGGCGAAGGCGAGCGCGTACTCGGCGTACCCACCTGACGCGTCGGCTCCGACGGTGCCGAACACCGGCGTCCCGACCGGGAGACCCTCCACGCCGTCGCCGAGGGCGGCGACGGTGCCGGCCACCTCGGCCCCGGGTACGAACGGCAGAGGTGTCGGAACCGGGTAGACGTCGCCGCGGCGGCGCATCAGGTCGGAGAAGTTGACGGCGGCGGCCTCCACCTTGAGCAGCACTTCGCCCGGGCCGGGTTCGGGGTCGGGAAGCTCGACGAGGTGGAGCACCTCGGGGCCGCCCTGCTCGCTCATCTGGATCGCTTTCACGGCGCTCCTTCGTAGTGGGATGGGCGGGTACCCGCCAGGTTAGCTGTCTAGAACAGCTAACGCCACTCCGGCGTCCGTCATTCCGGTCTTCCGGGTCCACCTCCCGACCGGCTGACCGCGGTTACTGTGATCAGGATGGCTCCTGGTCCCCCCGCGCGCGGTCGGTTGCCGTCGTCGACGGCGGCGTCCGGTGGTCCGGTCAGCAATGCACTGATCAGCGTGACCCGCCTCCACCGGCTGCGAGCCCGGCAGCTGTTGCAGGGCCTGGGTCTGCACGCGGGGCAGGAACTGCTCCTCATGCACCTCTGGGATGCGGGACCGCAGCGGCAGGCCGATCTGGCCGCCGAGTTCGACACCGACTCGGCCTCGATGACCCGGACCGTGCAGCGACTGGAGCGCGCCGGCTTCGTCCGCCGCCGGCCCGATCCCGAGGATGGCCGGGTGACCCTGGTCGATTCGACCCCGGCCGGAATGGCGTTGCGCGACCGGATCGAGCGCTTGTGGGCCGAACTCGAAGCCGACACCGTCGGCGACATGACCCCGTCCCAGCAGCGGCAGCTGCTCCGCGGGCTGCAGCGCCTCGAGGCGAATCTGGCGTCAGCGACAGATTAGATGTCTCGAACAGCAGCCCTGATCTGGGCCGCGGTCAGCGTTTGTGGGGCCCGGGACGCGTAGCCGCACAGAGAGATGCAGGGCTTCATCCTGCCCGCCTCCAACGTCCTTCCGGGTGGTGTCGGCGAGCTGGGCATCCCGGCGGGCCAGGGCCTGAAGTACGGCTGTGGCATGGGCCGCTGCGGCGCCTGCACCAGCCACATCGACGGCGTCGCCCGGCGCACGTGCATCACGCCCATGAGCAGCGTGGCCGGCCACACCGTCACCACCATCGACGGCCTCGCCAACGGTGACGTCCTGCATCCTGTCCAGCAGGCCTGGATCGAAAACAACGTGGCGCAGTGCGGTTACTGCCAGGCGGGCCAGATCATGCAGGCCGTGTCGCTCGTCAACCAGAACCCTCACCCAACCGACGCCGACATCGACGATGCGATGGGCGGCAACCTCGGGTGCGCCGCCTGGATCCGCCATCCCCGGACGGCGCACACGGCCTCACGATCCCCACGAGCGTCTCCGCGCCGTCGAACCGAACTCGCCGGAGTCATGCCAGACCGGCGCGACATCGACCGAGGTCGCCGCGGGCCAAGTCTCCGGGGACCCACATTGGGCGGGAACTTGGAGGTCGGCGCCACCGCCCGCGCTGTATCACATTTCGTGATACAGTGTCGGCATGGCGAAGGCGATCTCAGTTCGGCTCGACGATGAGGCACTCAAGGCGTTGCGGACCCTGGAGGCGGCGGGGATGTCGCGCTCGGACGCCATCCGGTCGGCTCTGCTTTCGGCGGCCGGGCGACTTCGTCGTCGTCAGGAGCTGGCGGCCGAGGTGGCAGCGCTCGAAGCCGACGAGGAGGACCGCCAGGAGATGCTCGAGGTTGCCGGCTTCATGGAAGCGCTTCGTGCTGCGGGGTGACGTCTACCGCTTCCGCCTCCCGAAGGGCATCGGCCACGAGCAGCACGGCGAGCGCTTCGGAGTCGTCGTCCAGGCCGACGAGTTCCTGCCTCGCTCCGTGGTGATCGTGGCCCCCACCTCCCGCAGCGCCCGGGCGGCGTCGTTTCGGCCCGAGATCGACATCGGTGGCGAGAGCACCCGCGTCCTTGTCGAACAGATCGGCGCCGTCGACGCCCAACGGCTCGGCGACCTGATGGGCCACGCGACCCCCGAAGAGATGTGGGGCATCGACGAAGCGCTTGCCACCGTGCTGGGCCTCGACTGAGACTCGGGGAGACGGGGTTGGCGTTGAGCAACCTGCTCGCGGCCGATCGGCTCCCCGGAGACGAACGAGCCGAAGCGGAAGAAGTGCTCGGCGAGATCAGGCTGGGCTTCCGACGCGTGGGCACGGAACCAACCTTCTGACCTTCCGGTAGGTGCCTCGATCCAGGGCGGATCGGCTGGTTCAGTCGAG
>JAUZEX010000291.1 GCA_030838815.1 Actinomycetota bacterium | reverse complement strand
CGATCGTGGCCAAGGGGATCCTGGCCGAGCATCCCGGCGAGACGGTGGTCCACAACCTGATCTGCTCCCGGGCCGTCCCCGAGATCATCCGGGAGATGGGGGGCACGCCCGTCCGCACCCGGGTCGGCCACAGCTTCATCAAGGCGGTCATGGCCGAGACCGGCGCCATCTTCGGCGGGGAGCACTCCGGCCACTACTACTTCCGGGACAACTACCGCGCCGACTCCGGCATCATCGCCGCCCTGGTCGTGCTGGCCCAGCTGTCGAAGGCCGGCGTGCCGCTGTCGGAGCTCCGCCGGCCGTTCGAGCGTTACGCCGCCTCGGGCGAGATCAACACCAGGGTCGCCGACCAGAAGGCGGCCATGGAGAAGGTCGCCGCCGCCTTCCCCGACGCCCCGACGGACGATCTGGACGGGCTGTCGATCGACGCCGGCGACTTCTGGTTCAACGTCCGCCCGTCGAACACCGAGCCGCTCCTGCGCCTCAACCTCGAGGCGACCGACACCGAGACCTGCGCCCGGGCCACCGACGAGGTCCTGGCCCTCATCCGGGAGGCTTAGCCCGCCATGGCCCTCGACACCCGACTGCTGGAGATCCTGGCCTGCCCCGTCGAGAAGGGCCCGCTGTACTACTTCGAGTCCGGCGTGTCCGGGGGCGATGGCGGGTTCCTCTTCTGTCCGGCCTGCCGGCGCCGCTACGAGGTGCGCGACGACATCCCGGTGATGCTCCTGGACGAGGCGACGACCCTGTCCGAAGCCGAGGCCGACGCCGTTCTCGCCCGGGCCACCGAGCTCGGCCTCCAGCCGACGTTCACCCCGTGACGGGCGTCGACACCCTGGGTTTCGCCGGGGCCGTCGTCACCCTCCCCGACCAGTTCACGCAGGCCCTGGCTGCCGCCTCGACGGTCGACCTCGGTACCGTGTCGGGGGCGGCGATCGCCAACATCGCCGTCTGCGGCATGGGTGGGTCGGGCATCTCGGGCGACGTCCTGGCCGCCGCGTGCTCCCACGACCTCGCCGTCCCCGTCACGGTGCTCAAGCAGTACCGGGTGCCCCGGTTCGTCGGCCCGGGGACGCTGTTCTTCGCCATGTCCTACTCGGGCGGCACCGAGGAGACGCTGGAGGCGACGGCTGCCGCCCTGGAAGCCGGGGCGCAGGTGGTGGCGGTCACCTCCGGAGGGGAGATGGCCCGGCTGGCGGCCAAGGCGGGGGCGCCGGTGATCGGTTGCCCGCCGGGGTTCATGCCTCGGGCGGCCCTCGGCCATCTGGCCACGCCGTTGTTCGTCGTCTGCCAGCGCCTCGGGTTGCTGCCCGGCGGGGTGGCGGCGGTGGAGGCGGCCGCGGCCCAGGCGGCCCGGCGGCGTGAAGCCTGCCGCCCGGAGGTCCAGGGCCCGCCCAACCCGGCCCGGGAGCTGGCCCGCCGCATCGGGCGGACATTCCCGCTGGTCTGGGGGACGGGGGCCCTGGGGGCGGTGGCCGCCTACCGGTGGAAGGCCGACGTCAACGAGAACGCCAAGGCCCCCGCCTTCTGGAACGCGTTCCCGGAGCTCGATCACAACGAGATCTGCGCCTTCGGCCAGCACGGCGACGTCACCCGCCAGGTCGTGACCCTGGTCGAGCTGCGCCACGACCACGAACACCCCCAGCTGGGCCGGCGGGTGGCGGCCACCCGGGCGATCGTGGAGGAGACGGTGGCGTCGGTGCTCGAGGTGCGGGCCGAGGGGGAGGGGCGCCTCGCCCAGCTCGTCGACCTCATGTACCTGGGCGACTGGGTGAGCGTCTACCTCGCCCTCGACGCCGGCGTCGACCCCGGCCCGATCGACGCCATCGCCCGCCTGAAGGACGAGCTGGCCGGCTGATCGGCATGGGTGACCGCCTGGTGGCCACCTTCGAGCTCGAGCCGGACGGATCGGCCCGGGCTCTGGCGGTGGAGGAGTCGACGGGCACCGAGGCGGTCTCGGCCGAGATGGCGGCCCGGGTCGGCGGCGAGGTGCTGTCGGAGGGCGGCGGCCGGGCCGTCATCGCGTGGCCGTGGCGCAACTGGGGTCCGAACCTGCCCCAGCTCATGGCGTCGGTGCTGGTCGGCGAGGGGTGCGAGACGGCCCGCTTCACCCGCTGCCGGCTGGTGGCCCTGGAGTGGCCGGCGGAGCTGGTCGCCGCCCTGGGGGGCGGGCCCCGGTTCGGCCTGGAGGGGGTGAGGGCCTGGCTCGGGCCCGGCGCCGCCACCCGGCCGCTGCTGGGTGGAATCGTCAAGCCGTCGCTCGGTCTCGGCCCGGCCGAGGTGGCGGCGACCGCCGAGGCCCTGGCCCGGGGCGGGTGCGACATGGTGAAGGACGACGAGCTCCTCGCCGACCCCGACTGGTGTCCGCTGATGGAGCGGGTCCGGCGGGTGTCCGCCGCCCTGGCCGGGCTCGACCGGCCCTGCCTCTACGCCGCCAACCTGTCGGGGCCGGTCGACACGCTCGTGGACCGGGCGGGGGCGGCGGTGGCGGCCGGGGCGGGGGCCGTCATGGTCAACGCCTTCGCCACCGGAATCGACGCCGTCCGGGCGGTGGCGGCGGCCGGGCTGGGTGTGCCGGTGCTGGCCCACCGGGTCGGCGCCGGGCCGATCGCCCGCAACCCCGAGGTCGGCGTCGACGGCTCCGTCCTCTGCGAGCTGACCCGCATCGCCGGGGCCGATCTCGTCCAGATCGGCGGGTTCGGCGGGAAGCTGTTCGACAGCCATGACGAGGTGGCCCGCAACCTGGCCGCCTGCCGGCGCCCGCTGGCCGGGGCCCGGGTGCCCGTCCCCGTCAACGGCGGCGGCGTGTGGGCCGGCTCCGCCCCCGACGTCCTCGCCGCGGCCGGCTCCGACGTGATGCTCCTGCTCGGCATGGGCGCCTACGAGCATCCGGGCGGGCCCGAAGCCGGTGCTCGCAGCGTCGCCCAGGCCATCGAAGCTGTCACCGCCGGCCAGCCACTGGAGACCGCCGCCCGCTCGGCCCCCGACCTCGCCGCCGCCCTGGCCCACTTCGCCCCTCGCTGACCGCCCGCCGGCCAAACCGGCGTTCACTTTCCGCTGATATCCGGTAGGAGAAGGCCAGAACCCGTGGAGGGCGGGTGGGCCTGCAACCGGCGTTCGTTTTCCGCTCATAGTCGGTAAGGGAACGCCAGAAGGCCGGGCGATCCGGCGGCGACGCTCGTGGGCGACGGAGCAGGGAGCGGTGCTCCCCGTTCCAGAACGCCAGAATGCGGGGGTGGCAGCGGAGGATCCGATTCCGAGGACGGTCGAGTGGCGGGACGGGGCCGTCCGGCTCATCGACCAGCGGGATTTGCCGGGGCGGCTGCGCTTCCTCGACTGCCGGACGGTCGACGAGGTGTGCGAGGCGATCTCGTCGCTGGCGGTGCGGGGGGCGCCGGCGCTGGGGGCCGCCGGCGGGTACGGGGTGGCGCTGGCCTGCGCGCTGGCCGGCGTCGGCCGCGGGGCGCGGCCGGCGGCCGTCGTCCGGGCCGCCACCGAGGCCGCCGACCGGCTGATCGCCACCCGTCCCACCGCCGTGAACCTCGCCTGGGGCGCCCACCGCGTCCTGGCCGCCGCCCAGGCCGCCGCCGAGGCCACGGTGGGGGCCGGCGCCGGGGAGTCGGCGGCGGGGAGCCGGCTGGTCGATGGAGGCCGCGCGGAGGCGGTGGCGCGGGCGGCGTTACAGGAGGCGGAGCGGCTGGCGGAGCAGGACGT
>JAUZEX010000239.1 GCA_030838815.1 Actinomycetota bacterium | reverse complement strand
CTGGCCGACGCCCCGCCCACCTCGACGCCGGCGCCGCCGTTGCCGAGCACGGCCGCCAGGGCCAGGTTGGCGGCCAGCAGCGCCTGTCCGAACCGGGGGTCGGAACCGGTGGTCCTGGCCACCCCGTCCTCGGCCCCGTTCACCGTCGGCGCCACCGGGCTGTAGGCGACGCTGCCCGCCGCCCGGCTGAGCGGCGGGTCACGCAGTTCAATGCGGAGCGCGTCGACCCGTCCGCCGTCGGCCCCGGTGGTGACGGCCGGGACGTGGAGCCGGATGCCCTGCGGCGCCAGCGCGGCGTTGATCGCCTCGAAGGCGGCCGCGACCTGTTCCGGAGACCCGACCGCCAGCGGCTGCCCCCCGAGGCTGGCCGCCCCGACGGAGAAGTTGGCCTCCGCCGGGGCTCCCGGCGCCTGACGGGCCTGCCAGACGAGACCGGACAGCACGACCGCCGGTCGGCCGGCCCCGCCCAGGCGCAACTCCCCCACCGCCGCCGACGACCGGGCGCCGGTTTCGGTGATGGCCGCCGCGCTGGAGCCCGCCACGACCGCCGCCGTGTCGCCAACGCCGAAGTCCCCGAGGTGGGCCGCCGCCTCCGACCGCCGGGGCCCGGCGTGGGCCTCCTCGTGGCCGCTCCGGACGAACTCCCCGTCCGGCGCTGCCACCGACCGCTCGGCGTCGGCCGGACCGGCGGACGAGTCGGCCCGGGTCGGGTCGGGGACGAGGGGGCGGTCGACGACGCGGCCGAGGAGGAACTCGGCCGCCCCGGCCGTTACGGTCGTCGACTCGCTCCGGGCCGCCTCGCCCGACAGATCGACGGTGGAGGTGGCGAAACCCGTCTCCAGGCTGAGGCCCGACACGAACGGACCGGCCGCCGCCACCCGGGCCTGCGCCGACCCGAACGGCTCGGTACGCGCCGGTGCCGCGGCCACACCGTCGGCCGCCTGCCCCCGCCCGGCGGTGAGCAGCGGAAGGGCACCGGTGAGGATCAGGGCCAGGGCGAGCGGACGCCAGGCGCGTGTCACGACATCCTTCGAGCGTCCGGCCGCACCTGGTCCCCCTTGTTCCAGACGGGCTATCGAGGCGTATGGCGACGACCGTAGCTCAGCGCGAACGACGAATCACCCGCAGCGGGGCGGATTCGCCGTCAGACGGCGTGGACCCGCGCCGCCGGGGCGGGACGGGCCGGCGCCGACCGGCGCCGAGGCGCCGGGGGGCTGGCGGCGGCCTGGAGGCCGCCGTCGAGGAGGTCGAGCGCGGTGGCGACGATCACCGGGAGTTCGGCCCGGCCGCCGCCGACCAGCCAGTTGACCGTCGCCACCCGCATCGCCGCCATCGTCGTGGCGGCCACCACACCGGGCCGGAGATCGCGGCTCGGGTCGACCCCCATGCGGGCGGCCAGCATCTCGGTCACCGACGTCTCCCAGTTGCGCTGGAGGCAGAGGCTGCGGGCCTCGAGCGCCGGGGTGGCGGTCATGAGGCTGAAGCGGCGCAACATGTGCTCGCGCTGTTCCGCGTAGCTGTCGGCCAACGACATGACGGCGTGGCGCAGGGCGGTGAGCGCCGGCTCGTCGGCGGGGCGCCGGTCGAGCGCCGCCTGCAGCTCGTCGAGCCGCCTCGGATGGTCGGAGAGGATGACGTCTTCCTTGGAGGCGAAGTAGCGGAAGAACGTGCGGCGCGACACGTCGGCGGCGGTGGCGATGTCATCGATCGTCACCGCGTCGAAACCCCGCTCGCAGAACAGCCCGAGGGCCGCTTCTTCCAGGTCGGCCGCAGTGCGCTTCCGGTGCCGCTCGCGTAGCCCTTCCACCGGGGCGGCCGACTCGTGTGTCATCGCTACCACGGTAGGCCTAAGTGGCACTGAGTGCAAACCGGCACTGAGAGACGCGGGACGGGCGGGGTTTCGGCACGCCCGTCAGCGTACCGGCACCCAGGGCTGCAATCGTTGCAATAGCAGGGTCGTGACGAAGGCGCCGGCGTAGAGGCCGGCGGGGGCGATCGCCAGCCCGGCCCAGAACGGGAGCCAGCCGAGGCGTGCGGCGTCCGTCTGCCCGGCTTCGGTGACCCGGTTCTCCGGGCCGCCGACGGACACCGGTACCGACACTGGCGGGGAGACCGGAAGGCGATCCAGCAGATCGGCGAGCCGCCGGGCGAGGAAGATGATCGGCACCTGAGCGGCGACGATGAAGACGATGTTCATCCACGGCACGCCCCACCACAGGTACGACGCCCGGTAGTTGAAGCGGTACAGGCCGAGCCAGCCTACCGAGACGCCCTCGATGGCGATGTCGAGGAACCCCAGTGCGGTGCCGATGGCGAG
The DNA here is from genome assembly GCA_030838815.1 of Actinomycetota bacterium. Taxonomy (GTDB): domain Bacteria; phylum Actinomycetota; class Acidimicrobiia; order IMCC26256; family BP-133; genus BP-133. The sequence continues at coordinate 424 of JAUZEX010000239.1, read as the reverse complement.
GTACTGCCACGGCCCCAGGTGCTCGTCGAGCCAGCGGCCGAAGTGCACGGCCAGCAGGGCGCAGATGCCGAAGAAGAAGCCGTAGGAGAACCCCGCCCACAGGGGCTCCACGCTCCCGTCGACCCGGAACAGCGTGACGAAGCGGTCGTCGAAGGTGATGTGGAAGAACCAGCGGTTGCCGAGCATCCAGTCCCAGAAGGCCAGCAACGACGCCCCGCCGTACAGCCCGAGGTACAGGCGACTGCCGCCCAGCCGGAAAACCAGCCACAGCCCGAGCGCCCACATGGCGATGCACGAGATCTCCCAGCCCCGGAGGGCGACGATGTTGGCCTCGGCGAGCACGGCCGCAGTATCGCGCTGGGACCCTGTCCTGTCGACTGACCAGTCATTCGCCCAGGCGGTCGACTGACTACCGGCACACCCG
>JAUZEX010000604.1 GCA_030838815.1 Actinomycetota bacterium | reverse complement strand
CATCAGCGGGGTGGCCGCCGCCCTGAAATCGCTCCGGCCCGGCATCCGGATCATCGGCGTGGAGGCGGAGGGGGCGGCGTCGATGACCGCCTCGCTGGCCGCCGGTCGGCCCGTCCTGCTGGACCGGATCGACACCATGGCCGACGGCATCGCCGTCAAGCGGGTCTCCGACCTCACCCTGGCCCACGTGACGGCCTTCGTCGACGATCTGGTCACGGTCTCCGAAGAGGACCTGTCCCGGGCGCTGCTCGTCCTCCTGGAACGGACGAAGACGGTGGTCGAACCGGCCGGAGCGGCGCCCCTGGCCGCGGCCCTGGCCGGCAAACTCCCCGGAGACCGCGGCGACCCGGTCTGCCTGGTCCTGTCGGGGGGCAACATCGACCCGACGCTCCTGATCCGGGTCATCCGCCACGGTCTCACCGCCGCCGGGCGCTACCTGGTCCTGCGCATCGCCCTGGCCGACCGGCCGGGGGAGCTGCACCGTCTCACCGGGGTGCTGGCCGGGCTCGGTCTCAACGTGGTCGAGATCGAGCACCATCGCAGTGGGGTGAACGTGGCCGTCGGCGAGGTCGAGGTCCACATGACCACCGAGACCCGGGACCCCGAGGCCCACGACGAGGTCCTCGAAGCGCTCCGGGAGGCCGGCTACCGGGCGGAGGCCCGCTGACGGACCGAGTTTTCAGGACTGCGGGTCGAGGTAGACGAAGCCGTGGCCCTCGTCGCGGAAGGCGACGCCGGCCTCGACCAGGGCGGCGTCCCAGTCGCCGGTGGTGGCCGGGTCGGTCTCCTCCATGCCGTGGTCGGCCAGTAGCACGAAGGCGGTGTCGGCGAGGGCGCCGGCGTGGTCGATGGCGTCGAGGATCTCGCCGATCCGTGCGTCGGTGTCGGTGATGGCGGCCTCGGCCACCTCGGAGCGGGGCCCGCCGGCGTGCATCCCGCAGTCGGTCAGCTGAAAGCTCACCCAGCAGAACCGGGGAGGGGGGTAGTCGACCCCGCGGTAGCACCCGCGCCACAGTCCGACGGCCTGCTCCATGGCCATGTGGTCGATCATCGTGTTGAAGCGGTAGTCGCCCAGAGGGCCGGCGAACCGCATCGTCACGTGGGGCAGGTCCTCCGGCCGGGGAAAGGGCGGGATGTCGCCCCGGCGGAAGAAGTCGAAGGTGGAGAAGGTGGCGCCCCGGTCGGCCGGCTCGTTGACGGCGGCGGTGAGGGCGCCCGGCTCGGCAGCCCGGATGGCCTCGAAGATCGTCTCGATGCCCGGGGCCAGCCGGGTCATGGCGGTCGGCCAGGCGGCGGGGGAGTTGGTGGTGACGACCTCGCCGGAGTGGCGGTCCCACCAGGCGTTGTGGAGGATCCGGTGGTGGCCGGGGAGGGCGCCGGTAATGAGGGACGTGTGGTTGGCCAGCGTGACCGTCGGCATGCCGGCCATGGCGCCGTGGCGGAAGGCCGTCCCCATGGCCATGAGACGGGCCACGTTGGGCGCCCGACCCGACCCGGCCAGCCGGTAGAGCGTGTTGGGATTGCACCCGTCGAGGAGGAAGCCGACGACGTGGCGGGGCCGTTCGCCCTCGAGGAGGAGGTCGGACAGCGGGTGGCCGTCCTGCCGGGCGAGGTAGGCATCGGTCCGGTGCAGGCCGTTGAGGCCCCGGCCGGGCCGGTGCGCCATCCCCAGGAGCCGGGCCAGCGTGGGGGCGACGTCGACGAGGCGGCACGAGCGGTCGACGAGGCCGTCGGCCCGCACGCCGCGGCCGGCCAGCACGAACGGAGCCCGGGCCTGGACCACGTCCAGGGAGCCGTGCTCGCCCCGGTGTCCGCCCCGGTCCTCGTAGTTGTGGGCCGCGCTGTGGACCACGCACAGGTCGGGCGCCATGGGCGCCTCGAAGAACTGGACAACCTGCTCGTAGGCGTGGGGATAGGAGTTGGCCGACCGGCTCGGATAGCGGGCGGCGGCCTCGGCGTCGGCGCCCGCGAACCGGCCGCAGTCCTGGGCGGCAAGCGGATTCCGGCCGGCCATGTCGAGCACCTCGTAGCGCCAGCCCGTGCCTTCGACGTGGCGGGCGAAGCGGACCCACCCGTCGGCGGAGTGGCCCTCGTAGGCGCCGGCCCGTACGGTGAGAACCATCTCGACGATCGGGTCGAGCGACCGGTCGGTCAGGACCTCGAGGGCAGCGGCGGCCGACGACGCCCGGGCCGCGCCCGGGCCGGCCCTGTCGGGAGGCGGGACGGTCGTCACACTGTGTGATTCCTCGCCGCTGGTTGTCGTACCTGCCATTGTCACTGCTAGCCTTATCGGCCTGCCGCGCCCGATGAAAGGAAACCCGGGTGAGGACCTTCTCTCCAAAGCAAACAGACATCACTCGCGCCTGGCATGTCATCGATGCCGAGGGCCTCGTCCTCGGTCGCCTGGCCGGTGAAATCGCCCGTATCCTGCGGGGGAAGCACAAGCCGATCTATGCCCCCCACGTCGACACCGGCGATTTCGTCGTGGTCGTCAACGCGGCCAAGATCGCCGTCGATCCCAAGAAGGGCGCCGACAAGCGCTACTACCGCCACTCGCAGTATCCCGGCGGGTTCCGGTCGGAGTCGCTGGCCAGCCTCATGGGGCGCAACCCCGAGCGGGTGCTCCGGTTGGCGGTGAAGGGCATGCTGCCGAAGGGCCCGCTCGGCCGGCAGATGATCAAGAAGCTCAAGATCCACCCCGGCCCGACGCATCCCCACTCGGCCCAGAAGCCGGAGCCGTTGGCTCCGGCCTACGCCCGCAAAGCCCGCACGGCGTAGCGGCGAGCTACCAAGGAGTCCACGGAAGTGCCGAAGCCCCTCATCCAGACCACCGGACGGCGCAAGGAAGCGGTGGCCCGGGTGCGGCTCCGCCCCGGTACCGGGGTGATCATGTGCAACAAGCGGCCGTTCGAGAACTTCTTCCCGAATGCCACGCACCGCATGATCGTGACCGAGCCGCTGCGTCTGACCCAGACGGCCGAGGTCTACGACGTCGACTGCACGATGAACGGCGGGGGCGTGAGCGGCCAGGCGGGGGCCATGCGGCTCGGTATCGCCCGGGCTCTCGTGACGCTCGATCCTGATCTGCGGGGGCAGGTGAAGAAGGCGGGTCTCCTCACCCGGGATGCCCGGGCGACGGAGCGCAAGAAGTACGGGCTCAAGAAGGCCCGTAAGGCGCCTCAGTACTCCAAGCGGTAGTCGCGGGAGTTGTTGCGCTTCGGCACCGACGGGGTCCGGGGCCTGGCCAACGTCGAGCTGACGCCGGAGCTGGCGCTGGCCGTCGGCCGGGCGGCGGCCCGCGTCCTCGGAGCCGACCGGCCGTTCGTGGTGGCCCGGGACACGCGCCGGTCCGGCCCGATGCTGGAGGCCGCCCTGGCCGCCGGTCTGGCCGCCGAGGGAGCCGACGTCGTGCTGGCCGGCGTCCTCCCCACGCCCGCCGCGGCCTATCTGAGCCACAGCCGCGACTGCCCGGCGGCGGTGCTCTCGGCCAGCCACAATCCGTTCCCCGACAACGGCATCAAATTCTTCGCCCGCGGCGGCCGCAAGCTGAGCGACGAGATCGAGGCCCGCGTCGAGGCGGAGCTCGGCGCCCTTCTGACCGGCCGGGCGACGCCGACCCGGATCGAGGGTTCGGCCGTCGGCACGGCGCAACCCGACGACGGCGCGCTGCGGCGGTACGAGTCCCACCTGCTGAGCACACTCGAAGGCCGGCGGCTCGACGGCCTTCCGGTGGTGATCGACTGCGGCAACGGCGCCGCCACCGTCGTCGCCCCCTGGGTGCTGGCCCAGCTCGGGGCCAAGGTCGAGAACCTCCAGGTCGGCGCATTCCCGTCCGGCACCAATATCAACGCCGGGTGCGGATCGACCCACCCCGGCCCGCTGCAGGCCGAGGTCGTGGAGCGGGGGGCGGCGGCCGGGCTGGCCTTCGACGGCGACGCCGACCGGCTGGTGGCGGTCGACGAGCGGGGCGGCCTCGTCGACGGCGACCACATCCTGGCCATCGCCGCCGTCGACCTGCGGGCCCGGGGGCTCCTCCGCCACGACACCGTGGTGGCGACCGTCATGGCGAACCTCGGCTTCCACCGGGCCATGGCCGCCGAGGGGATCCGGGTGGAGACGACCCCGGTGGGGGACCGTTCCGTCCTGGCGGCGATGGAGGCGGGCGGTTTCTCCCTGGGGGGCGAGCAGTCGGGCCATGTCATCTTCGGCGACCTGGCCACCACCGGGGACGGGCTCCTGTCCGGCCTGGTCCTGCTCGACGTTCTCGCCCGATCGGGCCGGGCCCTGTCGGAGCTGGCCTCGGTGGTGGTCAAGCTGCCCCAGGTGCTGCACAACGTGCGGGTCGCCGACCGGGCCGGGCTCCCGGGTGCCAGCGCCTTCTGGGCCGAGGTCGCCGCCGTCGAGTCCGACGTGGGCCCTCGCGGCCGGGTGCTGGTGCGCCCGTCCGGCACCGAGCCGCTGGTGCGGATCATGGTCGAGGCGGAGACCGAGGAGGAGGCCACGGCCTACACCGATCGGCTGACGGTCGCGCTCACCGCGGCCCTGGGCCGGGCGGAGAAGCCTTCGACCTGAAGGCGTCCGCTGATCAGCGTCGGGCGGCGCTCAGCCGGGCCAGGAGTGGGATCGCCTCGATCTTCTCGTCGGTCAGCTCCTCCCAGCGGATCTCCCCGGCCAGACGGCCAGTGCGGCGCGGGCACCGGATCACCCGGTCCGGCGTGACGATCAGGTCGAGGGGCACGTCGTGGTCGCCGGTGGGAATCTGCCCCGCCGGGAGCACCTGCACCTCGTGGACCGTCGTCACCACCACCGTCGCCGGGCCGATCAGGCCGGCCTCGGAGGCGACCGCGAACTCGAGGTCGGAGAACCCGCCGCCCTTGCCGAGGCGGGCGCCGTCGAGGCCGGCGGCGACGGTGCCGGCCACCACCAGGTCGACCGGCTGCAGCTGATCGAGGCCCACCGGGCGGGCCGAGGCCGACGCTCCCTTGATCGACGACGCGGCCCGGGCCGAGCCGGCGAGGTGATCAGGGTCGAGGAGGAAGAACGGCTCGTCCTCGGCCAGGCGGGGCACCGCCATGAACAGGAGCTTCCCGTCCTCCAGGGCCCGCTGGCGGACGGGCCACTGCGGCGAATCGGGATTGGCCTTGAGGGTGCCGGCGGCGTGCCAGGCGTCGGTGCCTCTGAGGCGCTCGGCCGCCGCCTCGGCGCCGATGAAGTTCGGGATCCGGCCCTCGGGCCCCGGGAACCTGGTCGCCTTCGCCGCCCGCAGCGCGGCCCAGATCTCCGTGCGGAGCTCGGCCTTGGCCGCCAGCAGTTCGGCCGGACCTCCGGCGTCATGGTCGTGTTGCCGCGCCATCGCCACACACTCTGCCCGGTCGGCGGGCCGGACGGAGGAGCGATCGGCGGGGCTCATCAGCGCGTTCTGCCCGGGGTTGGGCTAGGACGGGGGCGTGATCCCAGGGGGTGAGGTGATCGGCGTGGGGATCGACGCCGTCGACATCGAGCGGTTCCGCATGGTGCTCGGGCGCCGGCGGGGATTCGCCGACCGGCCCATCCCCGCCGCCGAGCGGGCCGCGGCGGCGCCCCGCCATGACCCCGTCCCGGGCCTGGCGGCCCGCTTCGCGGCCAAGGAAGCCGTCATGAAGTCGTTGTCGGTCG
>JAUZEX010000004.1 GCA_030838815.1 Actinomycetota bacterium | reverse complement strand
GACATCGGCCTCCCGGTCGAGGAACTGCGGCCGCTCATCCGGGCCGTCCTGGCCGGTGACTCGGAACGGGAGACGGTCGACCTCGAGGCCACGAACCGCCGGGGCCGGGAGTTCCGCTGCCGCATCGTGGTGACCCCGCTGCTCAACCGGGCCCGGCAGATCCGGGGGGCCATCCTGCTCATGGAGGAGACGACGGGCTGAGGTCGTTCACGGCGTCCGAGCGGTCGGCGATCCTCGGCGGCTCGCGCGACGCCTGCGCCACCGCCACGGATTTGGGGGCGACGCTGGTGCAGACGCGGAATGAGGCGGCGTGGCTGCGCAGGGAGTCGGTGAGGCTACGGAACGAGGCCCGGACCGCCCGGGAGGGGCGACGGCGTTAGCTGGCGGCGGTGCGGGCCCAGACCCGGAGCCGGCCCAGAGTGCGGGCCAGGACCCGGGAGACGCACATCTGACTGACCCCCACCTGGGCCGCGATCTCCGACTGCGTGAGTTCGTCGATGAACCGCAGTTCCACGATGCGGCGGTCCCGTTCCGGCAGCCGGCCGAGGAGGTTGGCCAGCAGCTGGCGGTTCTCCAACTGCCGGAACCCCGTGTCCTCCTGGCCCAGCTCGATGACGGGGTCATCGGAGCCGAAGCCGCTGGGCACGTCGATCGACAGGGTCCGATGCGTGACCCGCAGCTCCATCGCCTCCACCACCCGGTCGACCGAGATCCCGCACCGGACGGCCACCGCGTCGATCGGCGGTGAGTCGGACCGCTCGGCGGTGAGTTCGTCCACCGCCCGCATCACGTTGAGGTAGTCCTCCTGGAGCGAGCGGGGGACTCGCATCCCCCACGTCCGGTCCCGGATGTGCCGCTTCAGCTCACCGGTGATGGTGATCCGGGCGAAGAGGGGGAAGGGGCGACCCAGCGCCGGGTCGAACCGGTCGATGGCGTGGAGGAGGCCGATACGGGCCACCTGCACCAGGTCGTCGACCGACTCGCGGTGGCGGTACTTGAGGGCCAGGGACCGGGCGAAGCCGTCGTAGGAGGCCAGCAGCTCGGCCCGCAGGGCGGCGTCGCCGCTGGCGGCGTAGGCCTCGTGGAGCTTCTGGCGCACCGAGTCGAGAGGATCGTGGGCCGTGGGGCTGTAGCGGGGCAGGACGGGTGCCGGCGCCCTGCCGAGCGGCTGGGCGTGCCGGGCGCCCGACCGCCGCTGCCTCAGCTGCGCGGCGGCCTGGCGGGCCTCGCCGAGAAGACGCAGGGTCTCGTCCCGCCGCTCCACGGTGACGGCGCGGGCGGCCGACAGTCGCAGTGCCGTCGCCTTGAGGGCCAGCCGGTTGCCCCTGACCCGCTCCACCAGCACCGTTGCGGAGTTGTCGAAGCTCGTCGTGCGTTGCTGCATTGGCGTCATCACTCCGGGGAAAGCTGACGGGTGCGTGCTTACCCGGTAATTCCTGGGAGCAATCCTCGCTGGAAAGGCTAGCAATATGGAGCTGTCGACGCCGGTCGCGCCCGCTGGACGCGGTGAGGCCCGGGCCGGAGCCCGGACCTCACACAGGGTGATCGTCGTTGGCTACAGAGTGGTCGTTTGCTACAGGGTGGCGGCGATGCCGACGATCGGCAGGGTCAGCGTGTGGCCGACCAGCGAGCCCGCCAGCGGCGCAGTGCCCTTGTTGATCACGGTGCCATCGGCCCGGACGATCGAGTACCCCTGGCCGTCCTTGGCGGCGGCGATGCCCACCACCGGGAAGGAGGAACCGAGGGCCGAACCGAGGGGGAGGGCGTCACCGAAGGCAAAAACGCCCCCGTCCGACGCGACCAGCCAGTACCCCTTGCCGGTGCCATTGGAGGCCATGGCGACGATCGGCTGGTTGAGCTTGATGGCGCCGGTCGAGCCGAAGAAGCTGGCATCGCCGAAGGAGAAGAGCCCGCCATCGGAAGCGACGAGCCAGTACCCCTTGCCGGACGGGGTGGAAGCCATGCCGACGATCGGCTTGTTGAGGTTGAGGCTGCCGGTGGAACCGAGGAAGGCGGCGTCGCCGAAGGAGAAGATCCCGCCGTCGGAGGCCACGAGCCAGTAGCCCTTGCCCGTCGGCGTCGGCGTCATGCCCACGATCGGCTTGTTCAGCTTGAGGTCGCCGGTCGAGCCCAGGAACTTGGCGTCGAAGCCGAAGACCCCGCCGTCGGAGGCCACGAACCAGTAGCCCTTGTGGTCGGGGTCGGCCGCCATTCCGACGATCGGCTGGTTGAGCTTGATGGCCCCGGTGGAGCCGGAGAAGGCCGAGTTGAAGCTGAAGACGCCGCCGTCGCGGCCGACGAGCCAGTAGCCCCCGGCGGCGGGGTCGATCGCCCCCGGGGTGGTGACCGGGCCGGCCATGGCGTCGCCGTCGGGCGCGCTGTCGACGGCCAGGGGAGCGTTGACCTTCCCGGGGCTGGCGTCGTAGACCATCCCGCCGCCCCAGTTGAAGGAGGCGGGGTTGCCGACGCAGCTGGAGGCGATCACGGCGCCGTAGGTCGTGCCGTCGAAGGTGCCGGAGCCGAAGCACAGGACCGTGTTCGGGTCGGCAGCACCGACGACGCCTGAGATGAGGACGCCCTGGACGTTCACCAGCGAGACGAGGTAGTCGGCATTCTGGTCGCCGCTCGTGTCGATGCCCCACAGGGCGAAGGAGGCGCCGTCCTTCCAGTTCGGGTCGCTGCGGGGGTCGGTGGGCTGGGCCACGTTGAGGGTGAAGGCGATCTCGCCGGGGCGGTAATCGGCCGAGGCGGCGGTGACATCGGCCCGGGCCTCGTTCACGAGCTGGTTGGGGTTGGCCTCGGTGGTGACGTCACCCTTGGCGTCGGTGATGCTGCTGGCGGCGTCCGCCCGGTAGGTGGCGGCGCGGGCGGGGGCGGCCAGGGTGGCCACGGTCAGCAAAGAAGCGAGCGCGGCGAAACCGCGGCGCAGGGCGGACTGGTGCACGGAGCCTCCGGAAATCGTGTTCGTACCGGCAGCGGCGCTGCCGTGGGGTTCGGGCAGCCGCCGGCGGCGGCGCCGGTTTCCGACCCCTTCTGCCCATCGGCACCCGTACGAACGGGCTGAAGCCGGTTCGTAAGGAAAGCTCAACCCCCGGGGGAATCGCCCCCTTCGCTCCGCCCGTCCGAAGCCGCCCGGAGCGGAAGGCGCAGCGTGAACAGGGCGCCGCCGCCCGGGGCATTGGCCACCGCCGCCGCGCCGCCGTGCTCGGCGGCAATGCCGGCCACGATGGCCAGGCCGAGCCCGGCGCCGGTGCCGACGCGGGCGCTGTCGGCCTGCCAGAACCGGTCGAACACATGGCCCAGGGCCTCGTCGTCGAGCCCGCCGCCGTGGTCGCGCACCACCACCGTGGCGGCGCCCCCGGCGACCCGGGCGCTGACCTCGATCGGGGTCCCGGCCGGGGTGTGGCGCAGGGCATTGCTGACGAGGTTGGCCATCGCCTGGCGCAGGTGGTCGCGGTCGCCGAGGATCACCACCGGCTCGGGGGCATCGAGGGCTACGGGCCGGTCGGGAGCGCCGGCCACGGCGTCGCTGCAGGCGTCGGCGGCCAGGACGGCGAGGTCGACCGGGGCCCGCTCGATGGGCCGGGTCTGGTCCAGCCGGGCCAGGAGCAGCAGGTCCTCGACCAGCGTCTTCATGCGGGCCGACTCCTCCTCGATTCGCCGCATGATGACCCCGAGGTCGACGTCGGGGGCCCCGGCGGGCCGGTCGGCGGCGGCGGGTCCGGCGCCGAGCCGGAACAACTCGGCAAAGCCCTGGATGGACGTGAGCGGGGTGCGGAGCTCGTGGGAGGCGTCGGCCAGGAACTGGCGGAGCCGGTGCTCGGTGCGGTCGCGCTCGGCGAAGGCCGACTCGAGTTCCCCCAGCATGGTGTTGAGGGCGAGGCCGAGCTGGCCGACCTCCGTGCGGCCCTCGCTGGGGCTGACGCGCTCCGAGAGGTCGCCGGCGGTGATGGAGCGGGCCGACGTCGCCATCTGCTCCAGCGGGTGCAGCCCCCGTCGGAGGAGGAACCACGCTCCGGTGGCCAGCAGGGCCAGCAGCCCGGCGCCGGCCGATCCCTCGATGAGGATGAGCTTGCGCAGGGCCGACGTGACCTCCGTCTCGGGGACGGCGACGACGACGGTGTCGCCGGCGAGGTTCTGGGCCGGGCCGGCGTAGACCCGCCACTGGCCCGAACCGCTGGCGGACCCCGTCGTCCAGATGCGGCCGGAGCCGGTGGTGACCTTCAGGATGTCGTCGAGTTTCGGGACGGAGGCCGTGCTCGAACCGGCGAGGTTGGTGACGACGGTCCCGTCGGAGCCCCTCAGCTCGGCGTAGCTGACCAGCGGCACGACCGTCGGCGGGCCATTCCGCCCGCCCCTTCCGCCACCGTCGCCGGTGACGGCGCCGTCGGGCCCCCCGGCGTGGGCCGGCGGCCCGCCGCCGAACCCGGGGCCGGGACCGCCGCCGTCGTCGTAGGCCAGGCCGGCCTTGCGGGCCAGTGTGGGAACGACGGTGGGCGCCGAGGCCCGGATCTGGGCGTCGAGGCGGGAGTACTGGGAACGGGAGTAGAGCTCGTAGGTGGCGAACCCGAACACGGCCAGGCCGGCCGTGACGAGCACGACGAGACCGAGCACGAGGCGGAGGCGGAGCGTCATACGACCCGATGATCGGAGGCCGGCCTCCGCCCGGCCTCAGGCGAAGCTTGGAGTTCCCTCCGAGCCGACTGTGGGTTGGCCGAAAGCCCCATAGCATGGGCGCCATGGCGGATCGGGACAGGCCCCAACCGAGGGTCCTCGTCGTCGACGACGAGGAGCACATCACGGAGCTGGTGGCCATGGGGCTCGGCTTCAACGGCTTCGAGGTCGAGCGGGCCGGCTCGGGCCGGGCCGCCCTGTCGGCCATCGAGAGCCGCCGACCCGACCTCGTGGTGCTCGACGTGATGCTGCCCGATCTCGATGGCTTCGAGGTGGCCCGCCGGCTCCGCCAGGCGGAGGGAGCCGGGAACCGGGTGCCGATCATCTTTCTCACCGCCCGGGACACCACCGCCGACAAGGTCGAGGGGCTCCGGCTCGGCAGCGACGACTATGTGACCAAGCCGTTCAGCATCGAGGAGCTCATCGAGCGGGTGAAGGCGGTGCTGCGCCGTTCCAAGGGCATCGGTCCGGGCGACCATCGGCTGAGCTACGCCGACCTCGAGCTGGACGAGGAGACGCGGGACGTGTGGCGGGGCGGGAAGCTGATCGAGCTGACCGTCACGGAGTACAAGCTCCTCCACTACCTCCTGTCCAACGCCCGCCGCGTCCTCACCCGGGAGCAGATCCTCGCGCACGTCTGGGACTACACGTTCACCGGCAACGCCAGCGTGCTGGAGACGTACATCAGTTACCTGCGGCACAAGATCGACGCCGCCGAGCCGCCCCTGATCCACACCGTGCGGGGCGTCGGGTACAGCCTCCGCCTCCCGCCCGACCGATCCGCCTGAGTCGGCGGCGAGCCCAAGGCGGTTCCCAGGCGACGCGGAGGAACCGGGCCGATCATCTGGGCATGGACACCGCGCCGACCACTCCGACCCCCACCCCCAGCCCCAGCGCAGGCGCAGGCCCGAACCGTCGGCGCCGACCCCACCCGGCCCGCCGGGCCCGACAGGTCACCGGAGCGACGAGCGCCCTGGCCGCCCTCGTGCTGACGGGCGCCATGGCCGCCACTGCGGTGAGCACCGGGACGGCCGCCGTCACCGGCACCGTCGAATCGGCCGCGGCGCCGGCCACGACCACCACCACGGTCCGGAAGGCGACGACGACGACCACGACGACCGCCGCGTCCCGGTACTCGGCCACCGCCGCCACCCCGTCGTCATCGGCGACGACCCGGAGCCATGGCAGCTGAGGAACGGTCCTTCCGGGCGATGGGCAGCGACGCCCACGTCATCGTCGTCGGGGGCCCGGCCGGACTGGCCGACCGGGCCCGGGGACGGATCGACGAGCTCGAAGGGCGCTGGAGCCGGTTCCTGCCCCACAGCGAGATCAGCGAACTGACCCGGCGGACGGGGGAGTGGGTCCGCCTCTCGGCCGACACCCTCCTGCTGGTCGAACGGGCGCTCGAGGCCTGGCGGCTCACGGTGGGCCGCTTCGACCCCACCGTGCTCGGCGCTGTCATCCGGGCCGGCTACGACCGCAGCTTCGAGACGCTCGACCCCAGCCGGGCCGGCCACAGCCCGCTCACGGTGGGGGCGGCCGGGATCGTGGTCGACGGCGACCGGGTCCGGCTTCCGCCGGGCGTGGGGTTCGACCCCGGGGGCATCGGCAAGGGCCTGGCCGCCGACCT
>JAUZEX010000218.1 GCA_030838815.1 Actinomycetota bacterium | reverse complement strand
TGGCCGCCGTCTCGTCCGACGAGCCGGTCAAGGCCGACACCATCGCCCGCGCCCAGGACATCCCGCTCAAGTTCCTGCTCGGGATCCTGTCCGACCTCAAGCGGGCCCACCTCCTGCGCAGCCAGCGCGGCGCGGAGGGCGGGTACTGGCTGGCCCGTCCGGCGGAGGAGATCTCCCTCGCCGACGTGATCCGGGCCATCGACGGGCCCCTGGCCAACGTCCACGACACGAGCCTCGCGGCCCTGGCCTACCCCGGGCCGGCCGAGCACCTCCGCGAGGTGTGGATGGCCGTGCGCACCAGCCTGCGGTCGGTCCTGGAGGTGGTCAGCCTGGCCGACCTCGCCCGCGGCGAGATGCCGGGCCGGGTCCAGGCCCTGGCGGCCGAGTACGAGGCCGATGTCCGGACCTACACGACGTAACGGACAACCCTCACACGTAAATCGGTCGACTTGGTCAAGAAATGGCGGCGGCGAGGGGGGAACCGCCGCTCCGACCGCCGAAACCTTCCCGAGTCCACACGTTTCCCTGCCGGTCGACCTCCCGCAGTCTTCTTCTTGATCATCTGAGTCAAGATGATCAACAATAGGAGCCGGGGGCCGGAGCGGCACCCTCGACGCCGGGAGGGCGCAGCGCTGTGCTCCATCACATCGATGGCTACGTGGCCTTGGCCGGGCTGCTCGTCGGGTTCACCGTCGGGCTGACGGGGATGGGCGGGGGCGCCCTCATGACGCCGATTCTCGTCCTCCTGTTCAAGGTGCAGCCGCTGGCCGCCGTGTCGAGCGACCTCGTGGCCGCCGTGGTGATGAAGCCCATCGGCGGTGCCGTCCACCTCCGCCGGGGCACCGTCAACAAGCGCCTCGTCGGCTGGCTGGTGGCCGGCTCCGTCCCCTCCGCCTTCGCCGGCGTGCTCATCCTGCGGGCCATGGGCAACGGGGCGGCGGTCCAGAACCACATCAAGATGGCCCTCGGGGTCGCCCTGCTGGTGGCCGTGGCCACGATGATCGCCCGGGCCTTCCTGAACACCCGGCGCCGGGCCGTGAAGGGCCTCGGCATCGCGGCCGACCCGGCCGGCGTCGCCGACCATGCTCCGGCGGTCGTGGTCCGACCGATCCCGACGCTGCTGGTCGGCGTGTTCGGCGGCCTCCTCGTCGGCATGACGTCGGTCGGCTCCGGCTCGCTCATCATCGTGATGCTGCTGCTCCTCTACCCGCAGCTGAAGGCCTCGGAGCTCGTCGGCACCGACCTGATCCAGGCCGTGCCGCTCGTCGCCTCGGCCGCCCTCGGGCACATCCTGTTCGGCGACTTCAAGCTCGACCTCACCACGTCGCTCCTCATCGGCAGCGTCCCCGGCGTCTACATCGGCGCCCGGGTGTCGGCCATCGCCCCCGGCCGGGTGATCCGCCGGGCGCTGGCCTTCGTCCTCACCGCTTCGGCCCTCAAGCTCCTGAACGTGGGCAACGTGCAGGTGGCGGTCATGCTGACCTCGGCCGCCGTGCTCGGGCCGCTGGCCTGGCGGTACGTCCGGTCGACGGGTGGTTTGCGGCGGGGCTGGCAGCCGGCCCTCGCCGGCGGCGACAAGGAATTTCTTTCGGGCCCGCTCTCTGGCGCCCCGGACGACGCTGAGACCTTCCCGGTGTCCGGAGCCGGTCCGGCGGGGGTCCCCGAGCACGCCGAGCTGGCCGGGAAAGGCCGCTGACCAGCGATTTCCCCGCTGGCAGCTGCGGGGACATAGTGTCGCTGTGTGGCTACGTTACGCTCCTGTTGTGCCACTTCTGTGGGTTCGGATCGTCCCTGGGGTGATTGTGTGCAGATGTGCAGGTTGACCCCCGATCTCCCATACGGGTAGAGTCCTCTCTAAGGCGGAATGCCGAGCAGCGACGACTGCGCGGGAGGAACGATGGCAATGAAGGTCAATCTGAAGCAGTGGTTCGTGTGGCTCATGGTTGCCTTTGTCATCGTGTTCATCTACCGAGACCCGCGCGGCGCGTCCGATGCCATCGGCCCCTTCCTGGGCGACATCGGCCACCTTGTGACGAACGTCATCCACAGCGGTGCGGAGTTCCTCGCCGGCTTCGGGCGTCACTAGGCGCACGGCCGGGCCCTCCCGGCGCCACCCGCTCCTGTCGCGGATCCTCCCCACTCCGGACGAGGTCCTGCAGTCGTACCTGACTCACGACGAGGTCTTCATTCTCGTCGACGAGCCGGCCACCTCGGCCTTCCTCCTCGAGGCCAGCAACGAGATCCTGATCATCGTCGTCATCGCGCTGGTGACGGGCTTCGCCGTCGGCAACGGCGGCGGGACGATCGCCGCCATCCTCGGCCTGATGGTCATCGGCGTCGTCACCACCACCCTCGTGGTCCGCCGGCTGCAGGCCTGGTACACGCGCTACGCCCTCACCGATTTCCGGCTCATCCGCTCCTGGGGCGTGATCAAACGGCAGCTGGCCTGGATGCCGTGGTCGAAGGTGACGGACGTGCTCCTGGTGCAGAACCTGGCCGGGCGGATCCTCGGCTATGCCACGGTCCGCATCGAGTCGGCCAACGAGGCGTCGGGCTTCAAGGCGGTCACCGACCTGCGCGACCCCCACCGCTTCCACCGGGTGGTGACCGAGATGGTCCAGGCCAAGCAGGGCAAGACGGTGCCGCCGTGGATGAAGCCCGATGGTCCGCCCGGGAGCGGCACCGGCGGGGGGAAGGGCCCGCGGCCGTCCCGCCACCGCGACGAAGCGATCACCATTCCCGGCCTCCCGCCGATCCCGATGCCCGACGACGGCGGCGACCCCTTCGGCGACTGAGCCCTGCCGCCATCGGCGGGGCCGGGCCGCCCGTGTAGCGTGCCAATGATGGCTGCCGACGGGATGGAACCCAGCGCTGCGGGGCGGGCCGCCGCCCTCCTCGGGCGCCCGGTGGGCGAGGTCGTGGCCTCACCGTCCGACCTCCGCTCCGCCGCCGGCCTGCTCCACGATCTCGTGCTGTGGGGGCTCGAGAACCGCCTCCCCGACAGTGCCCTCCGGCCCCTCGAGACCCGGCTCGGGCAGCTGGCCGCCGAGCTGCTCCCCGCCGACCCCGGCCTCGCCGCCCTCCTCGACTGGTGGCTGGCGGCGGTCGTCGGCCTGCCCTCTCAGGGGCTCTGGACGGCCCCGGGGGCCCCGGAGCTGCCCGGGGAGCTGGCCTCCGCCATCCTGCCCGGCGGGCGGCCCCCGAATCTCGGTGCCGAGATCAAGACCCGGCGCTTCACCGATGACCGGGAGCGGCTCTTCGCCCTCGCCACGACCGTGCCCGTCCTGTCCCAGGTGGCCAAGGCCCAGTCGGTGGTGAAGGCCTTCAACACGGAGCTGGCCGGGTTCCTGGCCGCGGTCGACCCGGCCCGCAACTCCGACGGCCCGCTGCCCGACGCCGGCGTCCTGGCGGAACGGGCCGAAGCCCTGCTGCGGAAATCGGGCGTTGTGGAGGGCACGCCGCTCTACGGCAAGGTCCGACGGGAGGTCGACCAGCGGATGGCGCTGGCGCGGTCGGTGGCCGCCCGGGCCGGCGACCTCGGCCCGCCCGCCGAGCCGTTCCCCGCCGCCCGGGTCAAGGCTCTGACCCGTCTGGTCAGCACCGGCGACCAGGTGCTGGCCGGCCGGCTCCTGGCCGCCCTCGGAGGCCCGCCGCCCCGACCGGAGCCGTCGGGCCTGGCCGTGGCCGTGGCCGAAGCGATGGACGCCCTCGACGCCGACGACCGTTTCCGGGCCCACCACCTCCTGGGCGCCGTGGCCGAACCGGTGGCGGCCGCCGCCGCCGATCCGCAGCTGGCCGCCTTCACCGAGGAGGGCCGCCTGGCCCGGGCCGAGGCCCTCACCACCTTGGAGGACCTGGAGCCCCACGCCGGGGGTGACGCCACCGACATCCCGGGTCTCGTCCGGGGGGCCCTCGACGCCGGGGAGCTGGCCGAGGCCCGCACCTGGCTGGCCGACCTGGCAGCCACGGTCGCTGCCACCCGGGCCCGGAAGGAGGCCACCCGGGCCCTCGACCGGGCCCGCAACCGGGGCGTGGAGGGTTGGCTGGTCGACGCCCTCGCCGCCGCCGTCGAGGCCGGCGACATCGACGCCATGGCGGCGATGGCGTCCGACGTCCGCCTGCTGCCCGGGATGGAGCGCAAGGTCAGCGCCCTGGCCGACCAGGCCCCGACGGCGCCTCCGGCGCCGGGCGGCGAAGGTGCTTCGGTGGCCACCGCCGGGGGGCCGGTCAGCGTCGTGGTGACCAGCGCTCCCGCCAGCACGGTGAAGCGGGGATGGCCGGAGCGCATGGAAAGGCCGGCGACCATCAATCCGGTGGCCGCCTACGTGATCCGGGTCAACGCCCACAACCGGTTCTTCGACGGGCGCATCTGCACCGCGCCGGCCGGGAACCGCCAGTGCGCCTCCAGTGAGCGGTTCAAACTCGACTTCTGCGAGAAGGGGATCCGCCGCTGCTCCTGGCTCGGCGCCTTCGCCGAGCAGCCCCGGCTGGAGCTGACCGATCCCTTCATCGACGAGTACCAGCCGGTCATCGACGAGACGCCGCCCGAGGCCGGCGACGTGGCCGTGCTCTGGTCCCCGGCGGAGAGCGGCAACGAGCTGGTCGGGCTGTGGCGGGTGCTCACGCTGGCCCGGGCCCGGCGGGGCTGGGTCCTCAACGGCGACCGGGACGCCGCCATCATGCTGCCCAAGGGTGTCGTGCCGTGGTCGGCGGTCTACCGCCGCTGGTCGAGCCCGCGGGGGTCGATGTCGCTGCGCACCCTCGACACGGCCGGCCTCGAGGGGCTGCTCGTGGAGGTACGTGACGCGCTGGCCCCGCTGGCCGACGCCGATCCCCACGTCCAGCGCGACCTGGCCGCCCTCGAAGTGATGCTGGCCGACCAGCGGGGCCGCGTGCCCGGCGCGCCCCGTCCCGAAGTCCCGGCCGGCACCGCGCCGGCGCCGGGGGAGGCGGCCGTCGACACCGGCCCGGGGCGGAACCGGCGCGGCCGCCGGCGGGAGGACATGGCCGGCGACCGGGGCCGCAATGGCCAGACGGATACGGGCGTGACCGCCGGGACGACCGCCGGGATCGGGGCCGCCGGCGTCGAGGCCGCACCGGCCGATGCCCCACCGACCCTCTTCCAGCGGCTCCGGGCCCGGGGCGGCTTCTACTCCGCCACCCTGGTGGCCCAGTACCAGCTCGCCGTGCAGGAGGGCCGCCTCGTGGTGCTGGCCGGCCCGTCGGGCACCGGGAAGACCCGGCTCGCCCTCGAGGCTGCCGCCGAGCTGGGGGCGGTCAGCTGCCTCGTGGCGGTGAGGCCCGACTGGCACGCCAACGAGGATCTGCTCGGCTACCTGCCCCCGTTCCCCGGTTCGCGCTTCTCGTCGACCGCGGCGTCGGAGTTCATCCGCAGCGCCTCCATCGAGGCCGAGGCGGCGGCCGCCGAACAGCGCACGCCCCGGCCCTTCCACCTCTGCCTCGACGAGATGAACCTGGCCCGGCCCGAGCACTACCTGGCCGAGCTGCTGTCGAAGATGGAAGTACCGGGGGGACGGGTGAACCTCCACACCGGCGGCGCTGAAGCCGGCTTCCCGCCCGAGGTGGCCTACCCGCTCAACCTGGTGATCATCGGCACCGTCAACCTCGACGAGACGACCCTCCCGATCTCGGCCAAGATCCTCGACCGGGCCGCCTACCTCGTGGTCGAGGCCCACGAGCTGCGGGCCTTCCTCGACACCCTCCCGGAAACGGCGCAGCTGCCGGCCTGGATCCCCAAGCTCCTCGTCGACCTCGACGGCAACCTCGACGACGCCGGTCAGGGCCTCGGCTATCGGGTGGCGCAGCGCCTCCTGCGCTGGGCCAGCCTCGGGGCCGCCGCCGGCCACACCCCGGAGGAGGCGCTGGACTGGGCCTTCTCGGCCCAGGTCGTGCCCCGGTTGCGCTTCACCCGCTCCGACCCGTCCCACCTCGAGGTGCTGGAAGCCGTCATCGGCCGGCTCCGGGGCGCCCAGGGCGAGTTCGCCCGCTCCACCGCCCTCCTCGACCGCATGCTGGCCGAGCTCCGCCGCCAGGACTTCACCCTCGGGCAGATGCGGCTGTCGTGACCGCCGCTCCGGGGGCCAAGGCCGGCCCCGCCGCCGCCGGCCTCCTGCTCCTCGGCGGGCGACCGGTGCCCATGGCGGGGCTCCCGCTGCGCATCGACGAAGCAACACCGCTGGCCTTCGCCCTCGGTCCGGGCGTCGCCGGCCGCCTCAGCCTGGCCGGCCTGCCGGTGCCTCTGGTGGACGGGCGGGCCGACCCGGCCTGGGTCGACGACTCCCGCCGGGAGCAGTGGGTGGGGGAGCTCGACCTGGAACTCGTCGTCACCAGCACGCCCCAGGCCCCCGGCGCGACCTCCTCCGGAGCGGCCGTGCTGCGGCCCCGAATCGTGGTGCTGCCCCGGCGGGCGACAGTGGAGGGCTTCGGATTCCTCGTCGACCAGTTCCGGACCTGGGCCGGCCCCGGGGCGCTGGCCGACCCGGCCGGCCGGGCCCGCATCTGGGCCGAGCTCGCCCCCCGGGTCCCCAAACGGGACGAGGAGCGGGCCCTCGTCGCCCTGGCCCTGCTCCGGCGGGCCATCCCGGCGCTCATGGCCATCCACCGGGCGCCGGCCACCTCACCCGCCGAGCGCCGCGAGTGGTGCGCCCTCGACCGCACCGGCGGCCGCCGCGTGCTCCTGCACCGCCTCCACCCCTTCGACCCGCCCCGGCCCCTCCACGCCCCCCGCTCCGGCCAGGTGGCCACGATCGTGGTCGAGCCGAGCA
>JAUZEX010000213.1 GCA_030838815.1 Actinomycetota bacterium | reverse complement strand
AGCGCACGGCTGCGGGGCGTCGTCGAGACGGCTGGACCCGATGCGGTCGGGTCGTACTTCGGCTCGCTCTCCGGTTGGGACCCGTGCGGACGGGCCGTGGCGGAAACCCTCCACCACCGTCTCGGCTCCCGCAGCCGGTATACGTCGACGACGATCGACTGCCCGGCGAAGCCCCTCGTGGCCCAGCTGGTGCTCGGCCACGCGGCCATCAGCCCTCTTCCCGACCTCGACGGTGCGCGCCTGGCGTTGTTGCTGGGGACCAATCCGGTGGTGTCGCACGGCCACACGTGGGCCCTGCCCGATCCGGTGGTGGCGCTTCGGACGGTGGCCGGTCGGGAGGGCGTCTGGGTCGTCGACTCCCGGCGCACCGAAACGGCCCGCCTCGCCACCCGCCATCTCGCTCCCCGCCCGGGCACCGACCATTTCCTCCTCGGGTATCTCATCCGGGAGTTGCTGATCGACGGTGCGGACCAGCCGTACCTCGACCGGTACACGACGGGTCAACCGGTTCTGAAGCAGGCGGTGGTTCGCTTCACCACGGCCTGCACCACCGAGGCCACCGGCCTCGGCGTCGAGGAGCTCACCGACCTGTGTGCCGCCGTGCGGCGCGCCGGTCGCCTCTCGGTGCTCACCGGCACCGGCCTCACCATGGGGGCCACGGCCAACCTCACCGAGTGGCTCGTCGCCGCCCTGATGCTCGTCACCGGCTCGCTGGACCAGCCCGGTGGAATGTGGTGCAACCCCGGCCTGCTCGCCCGCCTGGACGAGGCCGGCATCGACGCCCGCAAGAGCAAACCGGCGCAGGCGGGCCCACCGAGCCGCCCCGAACTGCCCCGCCGGTTCGGGCAGTACCCCTGCGCGGCGATGGCCGACGAAATCGAGTCCGGCCACCTGCGCGCCCTGTTCAGCCTGGCCGGCAACCCCCTCGTGTCGTTCCCCGAACCCGAACACCTCCGCCGCGCCTTCGCCCGCCTCGAGGTGCTGGCGGTGGCGGACGTGCGCCGCACGGAGACCGCCGAGTGGGCGACACACGTCCTTCCCTGCGCCGGCCCGTTCGAACGGGCGGACGCCACCATCGGCGCCGAGCTCTACCAGCCCCTCGTCGCGGCCCAGTACGCCCCGGCCATGGTGATGCCGGTCGGGCAACGCAAGCCGCTGTGGTGGATCCTGGGCCAGGTCGGCCGGCGCCTGGGGCATCGTGTCCTTCCCGGCGGCCTGGACCCGGACACCGCCACCGACGACGACGTGCTCGACGCCGTGGCGGGAGCTGGGCGGATGGCGGCGCTGCGGGCCGCGCCGAGCGGCCTGACGGGCGACGGAAGCCGATTCGGGTGGATCCTCGGGATGGCCGACCGCCCGCCCTTCGACCTCGCCCCACCCGAGCTCGTGGCCGAGCTCGACCGGGCGGAACCCGCCGCTCCGCTGGTTCTGACCCCCCGGCGGCAGGTCCGGCACGTCAACTCCTGGTTCCCGCCGCCGGAAACACGCCAGGACGAACTGTCCGTCCTCCTCCACCCCCACGATGCCGCCGAGGCCGGCGTCTCCGACGGCGACCGGGTCCTGGTCCGGACCCGGGCCGGTGCCATCGAAGGCGTCGCCACGGTCAGCGACGGTGTACGCCGCGGGACGGTCTCGATCCCCCACGGTTTCGAAGGGCGGGCCGGTCCGAACGTCAGCCGGCTCATCTCGTCCCACACGGACGTCGACGGGCTGACCGGCATGGTCCTCAAGTCCGGCGTGCCGGTGACCATCGAGCGGGCGGGATGACAGACCGGGCCAAATCGCTCTATGATTTGCCCATGCCGAGCTCGCGGGAAGGGCAGGGGGTGGCCGGCCGGGTGGCCATCGTCACCGGTGGCGGGCGGGGGATCGGCCGGCGGTACTGCGAAGCCCTGGCGGGCGAGGGTGCGGCAGTGGTCGTGGCCGACATCGACGGGGCCGGCGCCGAGGAGACGGCCGCCATCGTCACCAAGAACGGCGGGACGGCCGCCGCCCTGTTGGTCGACGTCAGCGCCCGGGACAGCACCCTGACCCTCGCCGCCGCGGTGCGGGAGCGGTTCGGTCGGGCCGACATCCTGGTCAACAACGCCGCCATCTACCACTCGATGCGGATGGATCCGCAGCTGACCGTCGACATCGACTATTGGCGCAAGGTCTTCGCCGTGAACCTCGACGGCGCGCTGCTGATGACCCAGGCCGTCGCCCCGATGATGATCGAGGGCGGCTGGGGCCGGATCGTGATGCAGAGCTCCACCGCCGCCTACCTCGGCGGGGGCGGCCACTACGGCGTTTCGAAGCTGGCCCTGCTCGGCCTGACCCGGGGCTTCGCCAAGGAGCTCGGACCCCACGGCATCACCGTCAACGGCATCGCGCCCGGGGTCGTGGACACCGAGGCCACCGCGGCCACCGTTCCCGCCGCCAAGCTCGAGCAGTTGGCCGCCATGACCCCCCTGCCGCTGCGGGCCGGGCCCGACGACCTCGTCGGAACCTTGCTGTTCCTCTGTTCCGACGCCTCCGCCTGGATGACCGGCCAGACCATGGTCGTCGACGGCGGGCTCGTCGTCCGCTATTGACCTCGAGGAGGCGCGCTCCCCCATGGCCGCTCCGCTCGCCACCGATGCCACCGGCCGGCTCCTCCCGCCGCAGCTGCCGCCGGCGCGGCTGTTCGTCGACGGCCGCTGGCGGGACGGCGCCGGCCTCGACGAGGTCCCCAACCCTGCCACCGGCCAGTTGCTGGGCAAGGCCCCGGTCGGGTCGGTGCCCGACGCCGTCGATGCCGTGGCCGCCGCCCGCCGGGCCTTCGACGAAGGGCCGTGGCCGCAGCTCCGGCCCCGGGACCGGGCCGCCCGCCTGGCCGCCTTCGCCGACGCGCTGCAGCGCCGGGCGCCGAACCTGGTCTCGCTGGTGGTGGCCGAGGCCGGGTCGACCATCGGCGCGGCGCTGAGCCACCAGGTCACCCTGCCGCTGCAGCACCTCGAGTGGTGGGTGGAGCAGGCGGGCCGCGACCGGACCGAGGCGGTGCCACCCCGGGTCTCCGTCCGGTCGGACGGGAGTTCGTGGCTCGGCAGCTCCGTCGTCCGCCACCCGCCGGTGGGGGTGGTGGCGGCGGTGACGCCGTTCAACTTCCCGTTCTTCCTCAACGTGTGGAAGGTCGGGCCGGCGCTGGCGGCCGGCAACACCGTGGTGCTGAAGCCGTCGCCGTTCACGCCGTTCTCGGCCCTGGTGCTGGCCGAGGCGGCGGAGGAGGCGGAGCTGCCGGCCGGCGTCCTCAACGTGGTGACCGGCGGGCCGGACGTCGGCCGGCACCTGACCACCGACCCGGCCGTCGACATGGTCACCTTCACCGGCTCCGATGTGGTGGGGGCGGCGATCATGGGCCAGGCGGCGCCGACGTTGAAGCGGGTCCTGCTGGAGTTGGGGGGCAAGTCGGCGCTGATCGTGCGGGCCGACGCCGACCTCGACCTGGCCGCCGCCACCGGCGCCCACCACCTCACGTTCCAGGCCGGGCAGGGCTGCGCCCTCTGTACCCGTCATCTGGTGCACGCCTCGGTGGTTCCGGAGTACACCGAGCGGCTCGTGGCCCGGTTGCGGGCGGTGGTGGTCGGCGACCCGGCCGACCCGGCCACCGGAATGGGTCCGCTGATCCGCCCGGCGGCCCAGGAGCGGGTCCAGCGCTACGTCGACGCGGCCTGGGACCGGGGCGCCGATGTGCTGACCGGCGGCCGCGCCCCGGCCGGCGAGGGTGGAGGCTGGTTCTACGAACCGACGCTGCTGGGGGGGTTGGACAACTCGTGGCCAGTGGCCCGGGAGGAGATCTTCGGCCCGGTGGGGGTGGTGATCCCGGTGGCCGACGACGACGAGGCGGTGCGGGTGGCCAACGACTCGCCCTACGGGCTTTCGGGCGCGGTGTTCTCGGCCGACGCCGGCGCGGCCCACGAGCTGGCCTGCCGGCTGCGGACGGGCGAGGTCAACCTCAACGGCGGCGCCGGGGTCATGAGCCCCGAAGCACCGTTCGGCGGCTTCAAGCGCTCCGGGCTCGGCCGGGAGCTGGGGGAGGCCGGCCTGCTGGAGTACTGCCAGACCCAGACGATCAAATTCCATGCCGGCTGACGCCCGCACCGCTGGCGGCCCGCCGCAGCCGGCGAGCTCGGCCACCGGCACTCCGCCGCCCGACGCACGCCGCGCTCCGGCGCCGGCCGAGCGCTGTGTGGCCTTCGAAGCCGGGGGTTCCGTCGCGCGGCTCCTCGGCTGCCGGGCGACTGAAAGGCCCGACCACCCCTTCCTGTGGGTCGAGGAGCGCGGACCCTGGACCCTCGGTGCTCTGGTGGGCGCCGCGGCCGGGCTGGCGACGACGTTGCGGGAGGCCGGCGTGCAGCGCGGCGATCGGGTCCTCCTCCGGATCGGTAACGACGCCCGCTTCCTCCCTGCGCTGGCCGCCGCCTGGTCGGCCGGGGCTGTCCCCGTCGTGATGCACCCGGCCGCGCCGCTCGCCGAAATGGAACGTGTCGTCGCCGGCTTCAGAGTTCGCGCCGCGGTATCCGCTGGCGCTGATTCCGGCTCCCTCGACG
>JAUZEX010000175.1 GCA_030838815.1 Actinomycetota bacterium | reverse complement strand
CTGGGGTGAACAGGTCGAGCTGCTCCGGTCCCTGCAGTCGCAAGGGCTGGTGACCGTCCGGGACGGTTTCGTCGGCGCGCTGCCCCATACCGAGGGCAGCGCCGGCACCGGCGAAACGCTCTACCTCGTCATGAACTTCATCGACGGCGTGGCGCTCGACCGGTGGGCCGACGAGAACCCCGGCGGCTCCGATCGGGACACGCTCCGCCTCCTGCTGCCCGTGGCCGCCGGGTTGGACCTCATGCATTCCGGGGTGGCGACCGGCGGTGTGCCCGTCATCCATGGAGACATCAAGCCGGCCAACGTGCTGGTCACCGGCCAGGATCGCAGCCTCCTCGTCGACTTCGGGATGATGCGCTCACTTCCCGGCGGTGTCCGCACCACCTTCGTCACGGGCACGATGGGCTACCTGGCCCCGGAAGTCATCAGCGATGGCCTCTACACCCCCGCCGCCGACCGCTATGCCTTCGGCGGTGTCGCCTTTCACCTCCTCACCGGCCAGCACCCGAGTCGGGACCTGGCGGCCATGCGGGCCGCCCTCGAGACCGGCGGCCGCGACCCGGAGGTCGTCGAGCACGTCCTGCGGATGTTCGGGGCGCCCGAGTCGCGGCCCGCTCCCCTGGCGAACTGGTGCGCTCAGCTCCGCGATTCGAGCCTGGATCTCCACGACGACTTCGAAGGCCTCCGGCCCACCGCACCCGGGCGCCTCCATCGCCCGTCCCCCGCCGGCCAAGGCCGGCGCCCTGTCGCCGACGCCCCGAAACGCCGGGCGCCGCGGTGGTTGATCGGCGCCCTGGTGGCGGCGATCGTCGTCCTGGGCACCGGGTTCCGGACCGTCCTGTCGTCCAACACCTCGGCCCCCGCGGCGCCGGCCACCATCGCCTTTCCCCCGTCGGTCTACCCCAGCGGTCTGGTGGTGGCCCGCGAGTGGTTCCTCACGGGACGTCGAGGGAGCGACCTGCACGCCCGGGTACGGGTGACCAACGGCTCGTCCTCCGTGGTCAGCAGCACCGTCGACGAGGTGATCCCGAAATCGCTCGCACCGACCACGGCCACGATCCGGTTCCTGCCCCCGCCGAACCAGATCGTCCGGAGCGACCCCGTCGTGCGCTACACGATCCGAGAGCTCGAGCCCGCCCACGCCGTCGACCTGATCTATGACATCGCGGTCCCGCCCGACGGAGCCAAGCTCTCGCGCCTCCAGACGTGGGGGGCGGCGCAGGCCGCCGACCAGACGGCGTACCTGGCCGAAGGTTCGGCGGACATGGTGCCGGTCACGCTGGCCAGCCTGAGCGTGAGCCCGAAGCAAGCCTCTTTGACCGAAGGCCGCTCCTACCAGCTCAGCCCGGCGGGCACCATGAGCGACGGGACGCCGGCGCCGGCGTTGGTCCTGAACAACCTGGTCTGGACGTCCTCCGATCCGTCCGTGATCGGCGTCGCCGACGGGAGACTCACCGCCAATGGCGTCGGCGCCGCCACCGTGTCCGCCCGGACCGGCACCCTGCGGGCCGAAGTCGCCATCACCGTGAAAACGCCGGAAAGCGGACAATCCAATCCAACGGCTCCCCTGCAAGCGCCGACCTACCAGCCGCCGGAAGTGATCGTCAACCCGCCGGCCCCGGCCGTTGTCACGACGACCCGACCGGCGGAGGTCACCACGACGGCACCAACGACCGCCCCGACAACCACCACGACCATCCCACCGACGACCACCACAACCGTCCCACCCGCTACCACCACCACGACCGTCCCACCGCCGACCAGTACCACGACCATCCCACCGACGACGACCACCACCGCCCCACCGACGACCACCACCACGACGACCGCACCCACAACCACGACGACATAGCCACCGACCGGGGCGGGCGGGGAGGGGAGGCCTCCCCCTTTCGCCTTGACCGCGATGGGCCCATCGTGGGGGTCGCAAGCCCCGAACCGCAAGGCAGCTGTCCGATGGCGCACCTCGGTTCGAGCAACGACCAACGGAGGTCTGTCATGTCCCCCTCGATGACCCAGGTCATTTCGATGACACAGTGCCTACTGCCGCCCCAGGCGGACGACCCCTTCGTGAAGTGCTGGCACGGGCCCATCGCCTCCGGCGATGCCGAACGCGACAGTGCCTGCTCGTCGCTCGTGCGGGAAATGTGCCCGCCCTGCCCCCGGTGTGGGGTGCACCTGCTGCCCGGCTGAAGAACGACGACCCCGCTGCACCGCGCCTCGCCGGGAGTGGCCGGATGTCGGCAACGTGTAACTTGGTCGGCGGCACGATGAGATCCCGAACGTGCCGGACGCCGGTCCGCCGGCTCCGGGAGCGATGCTCCAGACCCTGGCAGCGCGTCGAACCGACGCTTGGTCTACCGGGGGTTGATCTGATGGTCTCATCCGTCTCCGCAATGGAATTCGCAGAGGACCCGGGCGACTCCGCCCCCGTGATGACCCGAGACGGTCATCGAACCGTCGTCTGGCTCACCGGCAGCTACGACATGGTCACCGTGTCAGGCCTGGCCGACACGCTGGCGGCGGCGGTCACCCGGGACAGCGTCGACGTGATCGTCGACCTCAGCGGAATGACGTTCATCGATGCCGTCACGCTCGAGGTCGTCACGCGCTGCAAGCGGATCCTGGAGGCCCACGGTCGCAGCCTGGTGCTGCGGGCTCCGTCGAGGGCGACACGGATCCTCCTCGACGTCCACGGGCTCGTCGATCTCGTCGAGGCCGAGGCCTGACCGTTCACCGGGCCGCCCGTCCGGCGATGACGGCCGACTCGGCCTGAGGCAGGAACAGGCTCGGACGGCCTGAGCCGTCGGCGGGAGTGGCCCAGGTGTTGACCACCGCGCTCCCGGACGGACTCTCCGGCATGCGGTACAGGACGGTGGCGTCGTCGAGCCACTCGATCTGGTCGTCGACACTGCGGGTCTCGGCCAGGGGATGGTCGGCGAGCGTGGCCAGGTCGAGCACCGCCGGGCGCCACTGGATCGGTCCGAGGCCACTGGTGCGCTGTTTGAATGCGATCTTGGTGCCGTCCGGCGACAGGGAGGGGCACTCGACTCCGTCGCGCAGTACGACGACGGAACGGGCGGCGAGATCACCCTTGACCAGATAGGTCTTCCCGCCACTGGCCAGCGTGGCGTAGAAGGTGTTGTCGTCGGCGGCGAAGGTCACGCCCCAGAAGTTGAAGTCGAC
>JAUZEX010000158.1 GCA_030838815.1 Actinomycetota bacterium | reverse complement strand
GAGCGGTCGG
Organism: Actinomycetota bacterium; assembly: GCA_030838815.1. Classification (GTDB taxonomy): domain Bacteria; phylum Actinomycetota; class Acidimicrobiia; order IMCC26256; family BP-133; genus BP-133. Next base: position 4,008 of record JAUZEX010000158.1, on the reverse strand, counting down.
TCGTAGGGAACGCCCCGGACGATGGTGAACCGGGGTCCGCAGTTCGTGCAGTTGGTGAAGGCGTACCGGTAACGCCGGCCGGTCGGGTCCCAGATCTCGGCGAGGCATTCGTCGCAGGTGGCGGTGTCGGGGGAGATGAGCGCCTGCTGCTCCCCGCCGCTCCGGCTGGCCACGATGCTGAAGCGCTCCTCCCCCACCGGCGCCACGGCCGACGCCGTCACGCGCTCGATGAGGGCCAGTGGCGGGGGCTCGGCCTCGAGGATCCGGAGGAACTCGGTGACCGCCGTCTCCTCTCCCTCGACCTCGATGAAGACGCCCTGGGCGTCGTTGCCGACGAACCCGGCGAGGTCGAGTCGGCGGGCGAGAGCGTGAACGAACGGCCGGAAGCCGACGCCCTGAACGATCCCTTCGACGCGGACCCGTGTTCGCACCCGGCCGCCGGCCGGAGCGCTCATCCCGGAGCGGCGCCGGGCCCGAGGGCCTCCTGAACCAGGGTCCACAGCACGTGGTAGGCCGTGGTCTGAGCCTCCTGGATGCGGTGCACCGACGCCGACGGCACCACGAACAGGTGGTCGACGAGGCCCGATTCGGCCATCTGGCCCCCCTCGTAGCCCGCCATCCCGACAGTGAGAAGGCCGCGCCGGTGGGCTTCATCGAACGCCCGCAACACGTTCTGGGAGCCGCCGCTGGTGGAGATGCCGAAGACCATGTCGCCCGCCCGGCCGAAGGCCGCCACCTGGCGGGCGTAGACGACGTCGAAGCCGACGTCATTGGAGAGGGCGGTGAGGATGGCCATGCCGCTGCCGAGGCAGAAGGCCGGCAGCGGCCGGCCCCGCCGGGGCTGGAGGAAGAGTTGGGCAACGTCGGCGGCGTCGGTGCTGCTCCCGCCATTGCCAAAGGTGAGGAGCCGCCCGCCCTCCTCGAAGCGGGCCGCCATCTCGGCGGCGCAGGCCGTCAGCCGCTCGCCCTGCTCCTCGGCCAGCCGGCGGCGGAGGGCGACGATCTCCGTGGCCTTCTCCACCGTGGACCGACGGACCTCGGCGAGCACGCCCTCGAGGTCGCTGTCGACGGCGTAGAGGAACGGGTAGAGACTCTCGACCCCTTCGGCCCTCATGGTGCGTCGACCCCGTCCTCGGACAGGGCGGCGATGGCCTCCTTGGCGTGGACGAGGACCCGGCCGCCGACGTGGGTGTCGACGAGGGCGACGCTGATCTCCTCCACAGTCTGGCCGGTGTCGACCAGGGCCAACCCGCCGGGGAGCAACTCCAGGATGGTGACCGGCACCGCCACGTCGCCGCAGGTGATGCAGACGTCGTCATGGCAGACGGGGACGGGCCGGGTGGCGTCGGGCGTGGTCATGGCGTGACCGCAGGCCCGGGGGTGCGGGGGTGTCCCCCGGGAATTTCCGTTAGGACGCCGGGGTGCTCGAAGAAGACGTGCACCAGTTCCCACAGCACGTGGTAGGTCGTGACGTGCATCTCCTTGACGACCTGGGGGTCGTCGGAGGGCACGACGACGAGGTGGTCGACCGCGGGGCTCGTGGCCAGCGCGCCGCCGTCGCCGCCGGTCAGGGCAACGGTGAGGAGGCCGAGTTCCCGGGCCTGCTCGAGGCCACGGCGCACGTTGGCGCACCGCCCGTCCGACGAGACGCCGATGGCGATGTCGCTCGGGTCGCCCAGCTGCCGGAGCTGGTGGGCGAAGATCTCGGCGAAGCCTTCCCGCGCCGCGATACCGGTCACGATGGTGGGGTCGGCGGCCAGGGACAGAGCCGGGAGGGCGATCTTCCCGACGACCACGGGGTGGACGAACTCGACGGCGATGTGCTCGGCGTCCGTGGCACCACCGCCGTTGCCGAAAACCAGGAGCTTCCCGCCCCGGTGGAACCGGGCCGCCATCGCATGGCAGGCCCGGGCGATCTCCTCGGCGCTCTCTACGAGGGCCAGCCCGGGCTCGACCCGCCGGTCGAACTCCCGGACTGCGGAGGTCACCGTACCGACCGCCGCAGGGCCGCCACGCCCGATGGCCGGGTTCTTGTCGGGGGCGTGTCGTCGGGTTCGGATTCCCGGGCCTTCGACTGGGCCAGGGCATGGCGGCAGAGGTAGCGCTCGATGGCGAGATGCGTCTCGGCCAGCGCCTCCACTGCCGACTGGAGCTGCTCCTCGCCGGCCGGCGTCAGCCGGTACATGCGCCGGGCCGGGCCGGTGGAGGAGGTGTTCCAGTAGGAGTACACGGTGCCTTTTTCTTCCAGCGTGCGGAGCGACCGGTAGACGGCGGCCGAGTCGTCGTCGATCCCCAACGCCTTGAGGCGCGTGACGAGGTCGTAGCCGTAGCCAGGTTGTTCCTTCAACAACAACAGCAGACACGGCTGCAGGAAGCTCTTCGGAAGCCCTCCCGGATACCGGTCCATGCGCGCCCCCCGGGTTGCCGGACCTTCGAGGTCACATTACTACCGCTCCACCGGGCTGTCTTTGGATTCTCGGGCTAGTTCCGGTCGCGAATCGGGACATACGGCCGTTCGTCGGGGCCGACGTAGATTTGGCGCGGCCGGGAGATCTTCTGCTCCGGGTCGCCCAACAGCTCCAGCCAGTGCGATACCCAACCCGCGGTGCGGGGGATGGCGAAGAGCACCGGGAACATGTCGATGGGGAAGCCCATTGCCTGGTAGATGAGCCCGGAGTAGAAGTCGACGTTGGGATACAGCCGCCGGGAGATGAAGTAGTCGTCGGCGAGGGCGATCTCCTCCAGCTTCAGGGCGATGTCGAGAAGCGGGTTGCGGCCGGTCACCTCGAACACCTTCTCGGCGGTGGCTTTGATGATCTGGGCCCGGGGGTCGTAGCTCTTGTACACCCGATGTCCGAAGCCCATCAGGCGCGCCTTGCCCTCCTTCACGGCGGCTACGAACGGCTCGATGTTCTCGAGGGAGCCGATCTCGGTCAGCATCCGCACGACGGCCTCGTTGGCGCCGCCGTGGAGGGGGCCGTAGAGGGCGGCGCAGGCGGCGGCCGTCGACGAGTAGGGATCGGCATGGGCGGAACCGACGACCCGCATGGCCGTGGTGGAGCAGTTCTGCTCGTGGTCGGCGTGGAGGATGAACAGCTGGTCGAGCGCCCGGGCCAGGATGGGGTCGGTCTCGTAACGGGCCTCGGCGATCTTCCACATCATCGACAGGAAGTTGGAGGGGAAGTCGAGCGAGTTGTCGGGGAAGACGAACGGCAGGCCGACCGAAAAGCGGTGGGCGAAGGCGGCCAGCGTGGGCATCTTGGCGATGAGCCGCACGACCTGGCGCATGCGCACCTCCGGGTCGGCGATGTTCTTCGCCTCGGGATAGAAGGTCGACAGGGCGCCGACCGTGGCCACCAGGATGCCCATGGGGTGGGCGTCGTGGTGGAACCCGTCCATGAACCGCTTCCGCACGTTCTCGTGGACGTAGGTGTGGAAGGTGATGTCGTGCGTCCACTTCTCGAACTCCGCCCGGGACGGCAGCTCTCCGTGCACGATCAGGTAGGCGACCTCGAGGTAGCTGGACTGCTCGGCCAGGTCCTGGATGGGATATCCCCGGTAGCGGAGGATGCCCTTGTCGCCGTCGAGGTACGTGATCGAGCTGCGACACGCCGCCGTCTGGAGGAAGGCCGGGTCGTACACGAAGACGTTGGGGTCGAGCTCGCGCAGACCCTTGGAGGAGATGCCCCCGTTCTCGATTGGGATCTCGACGCTCTTGCCGGTCCGGTTGTCGATGATCGTGTAGCTGTCGGCCACGCCAACCCCCTTGCCCTCTGCGCCGTGATCATGACAAATCCAGGAACAGGTGTGCGAAAGGGCGGGGGTGACGTAACAGGGCGTTCACTCCGCTGACGCCCCCCTGCTCCCGGCGAGCCCCGCCCGGAATTTTGTTTTCTGTGGTCTCCCTGTGTCTTTTGTGCCGCAGGAGTATTACGGTAGACGCTGCTTACAGAAGTTGTCGGTGACATTGACGCCAGGGATGTTTGCCGAGGCGCCTCCGGGGGCGGA
>JAUZEX010000125.1 GCA_030838815.1 Actinomycetota bacterium | reverse complement strand
GTGGGGTTCGACCCCGGGGGCATAGGCAAGGGCCTGGCCGCCGACCTGGTGGTGGCCGAGACGCTCGCCGCCGGCGCCGCCGGCGCCTGCGTGAACCTGGGCGGTGATCTGCGCCTGGCCGGCCGGTCGCCCGACGACCCGTCCGCCGCCGACGGCCCTCCGGGCGGTCTGCCCGTCGAAGCCGTGACCGGCGAGTACGCCTGGACGGTGGCGATCGACCATCCCGGTTCGACCGAGCCGCTGGCCCTCCTCGGACTGCGGGACGGCGCCGTGGCGACCTCCACGACGCTGCGGCGCCGCTGGACGGCGCAGGGGCAGGAGCGCCACCACCTCATCGATCCCTGGACCGGAGCACCGTCGACGAGCGACCTGACCCTGGCCGCCGTGGTCACCGTCGACGCCTGGGTGGCCGAAGTGCTGGCCAAGGCGGTCCTCCTGCGCGGCTCGGCGCAGGCCTTCGACCTCGTGGCCGGCCTCGGCGCCGACGCCCTCACCGTCGATCGGGACGGCGCCGTCCGGGCCACCCCGGGCCTGACCGCCTTCCTCGGTGGCCGGCCGCTTCCCGTCAGTCTGTCGGCCCTCAGGCTGCGGGAAGGCTGAGGCGGACCTCCGCCCCTCCCCCGGGCCGGTTGGCGGCGGCCACCGTGCCGCCGTGGGCCCCCACGATGGCGGCGCTGATGGCCAGCCCCAGCCCCATCCCGCCACCTCGACCGGGATCGCGGGTGTAGCGGTCGAAGGCCTGGGGGAGCAGCGCCTCGTCGAAGCCCGGACCGTCGTCGGCCACGGTCACCTCGACCGCCGCCGCCTTCTCGTCGACCGTCACGGTGACCTCCCCGGCGGCGTAGCGGACGGCGTTGTCGACGACGTTGAGGACGGCCCGTTGCAGGGCCGACTCGTCGCCGTTGACCACTCCGTTGCCGGAGCACCGTACGTGCACGCCCCGGGTCTCGGCCCGGCGGGCGACGGCCCGGGCCGCCCGCTCCACCACCGTCTCGAGGTCGACCGGCGAGTCACCGGCGGCCAGGGTCCCGCTGCGGGAGCGGGCCAGCACCAGGAGGTTGTGGGCCAGCTGCTCGAGCCGTTCCACCTCGTCGAGCACCGAGTCGAGGGGCGGCCGGAGCGGGTCGCCGGCGGTCAGGCGGGATCGGGCCAGCTCGAGCTCTCCCCGCACGATGGCGATCGGCGTCCGGAGCTCGTGGCTGGCATCGTCGAGAAAGGCCCGTTCCCGGGCCGCGGCGTCGTCGATCCGGTCGAGCATGGCGTTGAGCCGGGCGGCGAGGGCCCGGAGTTCGGCGCCGCCGCCGGAGATCGCCAGCCGCTCGCCCGGCTCCCGGGCGGAGATCGTGTCGGCCTGCTCGATCATCGAGCGGACGGGCTTGAACATCGCTCCGGTCAGCAGCCAGCCGCCGACGGCCACCAGCAGCGCCAGAACCGGCAGGCCCAGCGTGAGGGCGCGCTCCAGCTCGTCCTCCAGCCGGAGCGACTCGTCGAAGCTGGTTCCCGTCACGAGGGCCAGCCGGCGGTCGCCGACGTCGACCGGTAGTGCCAGCACCCGGACGGGAGCGCGGCCGCGGCGCGGTTTCGGAATGGACGTCTGGTGCCGCACGGCCCCGCCGAGCCGGATGACCTTGTCCGCCCCGGCCGGGCGGAGGAGCGGCCGGTCGTTGCCGGGGAACGACGACGAGGCCACGATGCGCCCGTCCGGCCCCAGCACCTGGGCAATGGCGTCGGATGGCGGCATCAACTCGGGGTTGGGCCCGGAGACGACCGCCGGGCCGGCGGCCGCCACCCGTTGCGCCAGGCCGGTGGCCACCGGGACGAGCCCCTCGTCGATGGCGATGGCCAGCTGGCGGCGGGCCTGGTGCAGGAGCAGGGCCCCGAAGCCCGCCGCCAGCACCGTGGTGGTCAACCCGAAGATCAGACCCAGCCGGACCCGCAGGGTCCGGGGCCGCAGCGTCACCGCCGGCGTGTCAGGCGTTGAGGCGGTACCCCACGCCCCACACCGTTTCGATCGATTCCCGTCCGAAGGGCCGGTCGACCTTGTCCCGGAGGTACCGGATGTAGACGTCGACGACGTTGGAGTCGCCCTCGTAGGCGAAGTCCCAGGCGTGCTCCAGCAGCGTCGCCCTCGACAGCACCTCCCCGGGTCGGCGCATGAACAGCTCCAGCAGCGAGAAACCTTTCGGGCTCAGCTTCACCGGGGTGCCGGACCGGGTCACCTGCCGGGTGGCGGGGTCGAGCTCGAGGTCCCCCACGGTGAGCCGGGTCGGCCGCTCGGTGGCCTGGCGGCGGACCAGCGCCCGCAGCCGGGCCGAGAGCTCCTCGAAGGAGAACGGCTTCGGGAGGTAGTCGTCGGCGCCGGCGTCGAGGCCGTTCACCCGGTCCGTCACGGAATCGCGGGCGGTGAGGAGCAGGATCGGAGCCCACCGGCCCTGCGACCGCAGCGTGCGGCACACCTCGAAGCCGTCGGGCGGGGGGATCATCACGTCGAGCATGATGGCGTCGTAGTCGCACTCCGTCGCCATCCACAGCGCTTCGCGCCCGTTGTCGACGCTGTCGACGGCGTGGCCCTCCCGCTGCAGGGCGGCCTGGAGCAGCCGGGACATCTTCGGCTCGTCTTCGACCACGAGCAGCCGCACGGCACCTCCGCTTGGTCGGCGGGCCCTTTCGGGCGGGGGGGTTCTCTCCCATTCTCCCGGAAGATGTCCTCAACCTGCAGCAACGTTGAACAATCGGTGGTCTTCGGGCCCTTCGGCAGGTCTCGCCGGTTGGGCGGCGAATCGATCTCTCTGAGCAGATGGTGCCACGTCGCGCTCGTTTGGGCCGCGGAAGGGGGATTGGGCATGAAGGTGAGGCTCGGGCGGTTTCGCCCCCTGACCCTGACCGGGGCGGTACTCGCCGCCAGCCTGGCCCTCAACGTCGCGCCGAAGGCCCCGGCCGTCACCCCGCCCACTCCGCCGCCGCCGACGTCGTTCAGCTTCGCCGGGGGCGGCGACATGGGGTTCAACCCCACCGCGGCCGGCGTTCTCAAGGGCATCGCCGGCGCCGGCGTCGACTTCTCGCTTCACTTCGGCGACATGGCCTACGACCAGATCTATCCCGAGCAAGCTTGGTGCGACTACATCAGGGACCCCCAGAACGGCGTCGGCTCCGCCTTCCCCTACGAGATCGTCGCCGGCGGCCACGACATGGGCACCGGGCCGGGTCCGGCCGCCCAGTACCGCACGGTTATCGACAAGTACCTCCCCTGCGTGCCCGACCACATGGGCAGCACCGGCGCCTACGGCAAGGAGTACTACTTCGACCACCCGGCGGCCGCGCCGCTGCTGCGGGTCATCATGATCTCCCCGTCGTTGACGATGCCGGACGGGACGACGTACGACTACTCGCCCGGCACGACCCACTACCAGTGGGTGTCCGATGCCATCGACGGCGCCCGGGCGGCCGGCGTCCGGTGGGTGGCGGTCGGGATGGCCCGGGACTGCATCTCGGCCGGGGAGAAGAGCTGCGAGATCGGCCTCGACCTGTTCAACCTGCTGGTGAACAAGCGGGTCGACCTCATCCTCCAGGGCCACGAGCACGGCTACGAGCGGTCCCGGCAGCTGGCCACCGGGCCGGCCTGCGCCGCCATCCCCGTCAACCGGGTCGACCCGGCCTGCTTCGCCGACGACGGCACGGGCAACACGTACCGCAAGGGGGCGGGGCCGATCGTGGTGGTCGCCGGCACGCTCGGGATCGGCCTGCGGCCGATGAACCCGAACGACACCGAGGCGGGCGACTTCGCCACGATGATGGGGTCGAACATCAACCCCTCCCACGGTTTCATGAAGTACTCGGTGACGGCCGACCGCATCGAGGCCCAGTTCGTCCGCACCTCGAAGGGCACGTTCGCCGACCAGTTCGCCATCGTCGACCCCAACCCGGGGACGTTCGCCCCGCCGGCCACGTTCACACCGGCGCCCGCCACCACCGCACCGCCGACCCCGTCGGCGGTGACTCCGGCGTTCGCCCCGCCGGTCGCCGGGCCGCGGCCGGGTTACTGGATGCTGGGCGGCGACGGGGCGGTGTACCCCTTCGGTGAGGCCCGTGGCGTCGGGGCGCCGTCCACGCCGGCGGGCCGTTCGGCCGTCGACCTCGAACCGACCCCGTCCGGCAACGGCTACTGGGTGCTCGACGACCGCGGCACGGTGGACGCCTTCGGCGACGCGCCGCCCTACGGCGGGGTCCCCGCCGCGGTGCTCGGTCCGGGCGAGATCCCCACGAGCCTGTCGGCCACACCGACCGGGCAGGGCTACTGGGTCTTCACGAACCGGGGCCGGGCCGTGTCGTTCGGCGACGCCCGGTTCCTGGGCGACGTGTCGTCGCTGACCCTCAACGGTCCCGTCCTCGACTCGGTGGCCACACCGAGCGGGGAGGGCTACTACATGGTCGCCTCGGACGGGGGCATCTTCGCCTTCGGCGACGCCCGCTTCGCCGGTTCGATGGGCGGCCGGCACCTGAACGCGCCCGTGCAGTCGCTCGTGCCGGACGGGGACGGCGCCGGCTACTGGCTCGTGGCCTCCGACGGCGGCATCTTCGCCTTCGAGGCCACCTTCAAGGGGTCGATGGGCGGGACGGCGCTGGCCAAGCCGGTGACCGGCATGGTCCGCTACGGCGACGGCTACCTCATGGTGGCCGAGGACGGTGGCGTCTTCGACTTCTCCGACCTGCCGTTCGCCGGTTCACTGGGCGGTCGGCCGCCCGCCCGGCCGATCGTTTCCGTGGCCGCCCTTCCCACCCAGCCCTGACCGGGGGCTGACGGCGCCGGGGGTCGTTCCGGCCGAGGGGGCACGATCCGGGCAGACCTCATGTCCGGCGGCTGAACGCAGGGCGTACAGCCACAGGAGGCTCCGCGAAAGACCCCGAATCTCAACTTTCGTGCGCCCCTCCCGACGGATCCTCCTGCCTGCCATCGCGGCCCTCCTCGTGGCGACGGCGTTCGGCGCCCAGGGTTCCGTGCCGGGCGGCTACCAGACACAGAGCAGCACGCAGCTGACCCCGGGCGTGGACCACGAGGCGCTGTCGCTGGCTGACCCGCCCCAGTCGGTCCACGTCGCCCGTGTCGCGCCCGGAGCCGCCCGCGTCGTGGCCGTCAGCAGTCACGACGCCGTGGCCGGCCAGGGCGGAGCGGGCGAGCTTCCGAGCGAGATGTGCCGTCGGGTCGGATGCTTCGCCGGCATCAACGCCGACTTCCACGACGCCGCCGCCGGTGAGCCGGTGGGCGGTGTCGTCTCCGGGGGCCGCATGCTCCGCTCGCCCGTCCCCGGCCGAGCCCAGTTGATCGTCACCCGGGACGGGCGCCTCCAGGCCGGCCCGCTCGACTGGTCGGGCTCAGTCACGGCCAGCGACGGCCGCACGGTCGCCGTCGGCGGCGTCAACGTCGACTCCCACCCGGGCGACGTCGTGCTCTACACGTCGGCCTGGGGCGGCACCACACCCGACGGCGCCGACACCGAGCTGGTCCTGCGGGGCGCCGGGGGGGTCGGCACGATCGGAACCACCACGCCCCTGGAGATCGTCGACGTCCGCAGTGACGCCGGTCCCATCCCGTCCGACGGGGCGGTCCTGGCCGCCAGCGGGTCGGCTTCGGCCACCCTCCACGAGCTCGCCGACCTGGCCGCCGCCGGCCGCATCAGCCGCACCATCTCGCTGCGCATCCGCACCGCCGTCGACGTGGTGGAGAGCGTGGGCGGCAACCCCACCGTCCTGCGGGGCGGGCACCCGGCCTTCCCCGACGCCGGCGACGACTTCACCAGCGCCCGACATGCACGGTCCCTGGTGGGCTGGAACCCGGCCGGCGAGGTCGTGCTGGTGACGGTCGACGCCGGCCACGATGGCGCCTCAGGCATGACCCTGGCCGAGGCCGCCGACCTGCTCACCGGCCTCGGGGCCACCGACGGCTTCGGCTTCGACGGCGGGTCCGCCACCTTCGTGGCCTCCGGCGACGTGCAGAACCTCCCCACCGACGACCCCACCTCCGGAGCCGTGGCGCCGACCGGCGGCCGCCAGCTGGCTCCCGGGCATTTCGAGCGCCCGGCGGCGAACGCCCTCATGGTGGTGGCGAAGCTGCCCGATCCGCCGGCCTCCTCGTCGAACGGGTCCGGCTCCGGTTCGGGTTCCGGAACGCCGGCCACCACGGCCACCACGGCGCCGGCCAAGGTGACGGTGGCGGGAGGCGGCTCGACCCCGGCCGCCGGGAAGCTGACCGCCCCCGCCACCTCGGCCGCCCCCACGCCCCTGCCGGCGACGATCGACCAGATCCTCAAGAACCCCAACACGTCGCGGCCCCGGCGCCAGAGCGGCAAGGCCACCAAGGACCACAAGGCGAAGGATGGCCAGGCGGAGGTCGCCGCCGACGGGTCGATTCCGGACTGGAACACCATCACCGACGCCCTCACCCCGGAAGCGGTCGCGTCCGGCGACCAGCCGGTGGAGCTCTCGCTGCCCGGCGGGGCGCCGGGCCACCACGGTCCTCGCCACGACCCCGCCCGCATGCTCCTCGACCTCGCCGCCGCCGGAATGATCGCCGCGGTCCTCTGCGGTCTCCAGCGGACCCGCAACGACAGCCGTCCCCGCCCCGCCCTCTGGCTCTGACGGCCCGCCCGGATGCGCCTTCCGGCCCGGGAACGCCCCGCCTGACCGGGCGCGGTCACGTCGCCCGGGAGCGGACCCCACTTCGGGGATAGGGAGCCGCCGGGCGCTCCCCGGGGAGCACCACGCAGCCCTCGTCCGCCTCGCCGAGCGAAAACCACGGCCCGTCGGCGGCCACGATGACCGCCACCAGCGCGGCCAGGGCGGCGTCGACGGCGTCGAGGGTCCGCAGCGGCGCAACATCGACGCCGGCCGCGGCCAGCACGGCCGTCCGCCATCGGCGCTTGGCCGCCAGGCTCCGGGTCGTCCCGGCCGGGGGACGGATGCCGCTCAGGGCCACGGCGGCGCCATGGGGGAAGACCTCGAGCGCCTGCCCCCGCCCGTCGGGGCCGCCCCTGAAGCAGGGGTAGCCGGCCCGGGTGGCGGCGGCGAAGGCGGCGTGCCCGGCGAACATCCAGCCGTAGAACGGGTGGTCCCGCAGGGCCGGATCCGACGGCGTCCGGAAGCACGGCAGGCCCAGCGCGATCAGTTCCCGCTCCGCCCCCCGGCTCGTCCCCCGGATGCCCCAGGCGGGCGGCGAGTCGATGGCCACGACGTCCGGCCGCAGCCGCCGCAGCGCCGCTTCCAGGTCGTCCGGCGTCTGGCGGGCCAGCGGCGCCTCGACGAGGCGGTGCCCGCCGTCGAGCGCCACGATGTCGAGACCCCGTCGCACCGACACGTCGACCCCGATCCCCATCGCCACGGGGCCGATTCTGGCCCGGGGACGGGCGGAACCGGCGCCGGGCACGACAGCCGTGTAATTTCGGGGTGATGGCGACACCCGGAGGGCGGGGTACGGCCACGAGCCGATTCGGTGTCAGCCGGCGGGAGAGCCACGACGCGTCCGAGTTCTACGCCCGGTTCCGGGCCCCGGAGCTGAGCGGTGACGACCGGCTGGCCGGCCCCGTCGAGATCGGCGACCCGGTGCGCTGTGCCGACGCCCGGGCCCTCGACCTCCCCGACGGCTGTGTGGCGCTGGTGGTCACCTCCCCGCCCTACTTCGCCGGCAAGGAGTACGAGACGGCGCTGGGGGAGGGGGCGGTGCCGGCCAGCTATCTGGAGTACCTGGGAATGCTGCGCGACGTCTTCGCCGAGTGCCGCCGGGTGCTGGAGCCCGGCGGGCGCATCGCCGTCAACGTCGCCAATCTGGGGCGCAAGCCGTACCGCAGCCTGTCGGCCGACGTGATCCGCATCCTCCAGGACGACCTCGGCCTGCTGCTGCGGGGCGAGGTGATCTGGGTGAAGGCCGAGGGGGCGTCGGGCAACTGCGCCTGGGGCTCGTTCCGGTCGCCGGCCAACCCCGTCCTGCGCGACGTGACCGAACGGGTGGTGATCGCCTCCAAGGGCCGTTTCGACCGGGCCCGTCCGGCCGCCCGGCGCCGGGCGGAGAGCCTGCCGTACCGCAGCACCCTGACCAACGACGAGTTCCTCGACTCAACGCTCGACCTGTGGCGGATCCCGGCCGAGAGCGCCCGCCGGGTCGGCCACCCGGCACCGTTCCCGGTCGAGCTGCCGCTGCGGCTCATCGAGCTGTACACCTACGCCGGCGACCTCGTCCTCGACCCGTTCCTCGGCTCCGGCTCGGCGGCGGTGGCGGCGGTGCGGGCCGGCCGGCGTTACTGCGGCTACGACATCGACGCCGACTACGTGGCCACGGCCCGGGCCCGCGTCGAGGAGGAGCAGGCCCGGCTGCGGGCCGGCGACGTGGCCGCCGGCGCCGGCGGCCATGACGACGAGCGATGGGGCCGGGCGCAGGGCGAGGGCCGGGCGGCCGCCGCCGTGGCCGAGCACCTGCTGGGCGAGGCGGGCTTCGCCGTGACGCACCGGAACCGGGTGGTCCCCGCGGTCGGCACGGCGGTCGATGTGATCGCCACCGCGGCCGACGGCCGGGAGTGGTGGTTCGACGTCACCGGCGGTTTCACGACGGTCCGGGGCGGCCTCGCCCGGGCCGACGTCCTGTGGCGGGCCCTCGGCCGCGCCTCGGTGCTCCGGGCCGCCGGCGCCGCGCCGCTGGTCCTGCTCACCTCGCACCTGCCCACTCCCGGCTCGCCGGGCGACTCGGCGCTGCACGCCGTTGGCCCGGCCGGCGTGTTCGACGTCGTGGCCATGGCCTCGGCCGCCGGGCGGGAGCGCCTCGCCGCCTACGCCGTCGGCGGCCTCGATCGGCCTCTGCCGGGGTTCTGGGCGCCGGCCGACGTCTCCTCGGGGTCATGACCGGCCCCCCACCCCGCCGGCGCGCTTCCGCCCAACCGGCGTTCGATTTCCGCTGTATTCCGGTAGACGAACGCCAGTTGGCGGTGACGCCGCCGTCGCCGCTTTCCGGCGTTCGATTTCCGCATATATCCGGTAGACGAACGCCGGTTCAGCGGGCGGGGTTCGACTAGGTGGGCGAGGTGCCGTTCGTGGCCATCCCCGTCGAGCGCGCGGGCGGGGGTCGCATCGCGGACAAGACCCCGCCCGCCGCCGCCGACATCGTCGTCGTCGAGGGCTTGGAGCGGGCCGTTCCCCTCCACCGCCTTGCCGCCCGGGCGTGGGCTGCACTGACCGCCGCCGCCCGGGCCGACGGTCACGCCGCCCCGCTCCTCCTCCCCGTCTCCGGCTACCGAACGGTGGAGGAGCAGGCCTGGCTTTGGGACGGCGCCCTGGCGAAGTACGGCGACCCCGAGATCGCCTGCCTGTGGGTGGCCCGGCCCGGCACCAGCGCCCACCAGAGCGGCCGGGCCGTCGACTGCCACCT
>JAUZEX010000106.1 GCA_030838815.1 Actinomycetota bacterium | reverse complement strand
GGCGCACTCGCCCTCACGGCCCTCCGGCGCGCAGACCAGGAATACGACGCAGGGGAAACACCCGAGCCACTCGACGAGCCCGATCCCGGCCGGACAGGGGAGGACGTCGAGGTCGACGGTGACGCCGAGCCCGTTGCACTCCAGGAGCATGCCGAGGGAGCCGGGGATGCCCGCCATGCTGACGTCCTTGGCCGCCACCGCCGCCCCCGTCGCCGCCACCTCGGCCAGGACCCGGACATCGCCGGCCAGTTCGCCACCCCGGGCATCGAACGAGCCGAAGAACGGGAAGTCGGCCCGCATGCTGCCTTCGACGGACCCGGCCAGCAGCAGGCGCTGTCCTGGTGCGGCGTTGCGGACGGAGAGGACCCGGCCTCGCTCCGCCCGTCCGACGCCGAACGCCGACAGGGCCGGGGGCCCGTCGTGGATCGTGAGGTGGCCGCCGACCACCGGGACGCGGTAGAGCTCCGAGGCATGGCGGAGCCCCTCGAGGACCCGTCGGGCGACGGGCTCCGACCCGACGATGGTGTCGACGAGCGCCAGCGGCTCGGCGCCCATGGCGGCGAGATCGTTGACGTTGGTGAGCATGGCGGCCACCCCGGCGGCGAACGGGTCGGCCTGCACGAAGGCGGGCAGCATGGCCTCGCCGCCAACGACAATCGTGGCGCCGCCCGCCTCGTCGGGCGCACCACCAGGCCCGCCGGCGGTGGCGGCCGTCCCCCTCACCTCCACCACGGCTCCGTCGTCGCCGGGACCGGCTTGCCAGTCGCTGCGGCCGAAGACGTCGGCGACAAGGGCGATCGGGTTCTTCGCCCGCAGGCCGGGGTGGGCTCGCGTCGCGGCGACGATCTCACCGAGCGTCGGCCGCGGGGTGGCGTTCATGTCGCCGGGCATCGTCCTTGCACGATAGTAAATGCCCCTTCTACCATCGGACAGTGAGTTCCTCTCCCCCGGGCCCGCCCGTTCCCTCGCTGCCGTCGGACGTCGCCGTCGTCAACGTCGGCCTGTCGCTCTTCGCCGATGCGATCGCCGACCAGGGGCGGCCGGTGGCCGACGTCGAGTGGCGCATCCCGGCCGGCGGCGACGCCGAGGCCGTGGCCGCCCTCCGGCGACTGTACGGGCCCCGGGCGGCCGCCATCGACGAGGCCAACGCCGAAGTGGTGCGCCGGCTCGACAACGGCGTACCGCTCCTGGTCGGCCTCGCCCCGGCCGCCGACGTCGTCCCCGGCCTCGGCGAGCGGACGATCCTCCACTGCGGCCCGCCCATCGCCTGGGCCGACGTCTGCGACCCGCTCCGGCGCTCGATCCGGGCCGCGGTCATGGCCGAGGGCTGGGCGTCCGACCCCGACGAGGCCGGTGCCCTGGTGGAGAAGGGCGAGGTGACGCTGGAGCCGGCCAACCACCATGACACGGTCGTGCCCATGGCGTCGGCCGTCGGGCCGTCGGCCTGGATGTGGATCGTGGAGAACCGCGACGGCGGCACCCGGGCCTTCTCGGCCATCAACCAGGGCCCGGGCGAGGTGCCGTGGTTCGGGCGTGAGACGCCGGCCGCGGTGGAGCGGCTCCGGTTCCTGCGGGAGGTCGCCGGCCCGCTGCTCAACGATGCGGTCGGGGCGGCGACGGCGGCCGGCGGGCCGATCGACGTGTTCGCCCTCGCCGCCCAGGGGCTGCAGATGGGCGACGACGTCCACATGCGGACCCAGGCGTCGACCAATCTCCTCATCCGGGCGCTGCTGCCCCAGCTGCTGGCGCTGGAGTCCCCGTCCCGGGTGGAGCTCGGCCGGTTCCTGGCCGGCAACCATCTCTTCTTCCTGAACCTGGCCATGGCCGCCGCCCGGTCGCTGATCGCCTGGGCCCGGGACGTCGACGGGTCGAGCATCGTCGTCGGCATGGCCCGCAACGGCACCACGTTCGGCGTGCGCCTGCCGGGGTCCGACGAGTGGTACCTGGCTCCCTCGCCGCCGGTCGGTCACGCCCTCTACTACTCCGGTCAGGGCCCCGAGACCAGCGCCCCCGACATCGGCGACTCGGCCATCCTGGAGCTGGTCGGCCTCGGCGGCCCGGCGGCGGCCGGATCCCCGGCCGTGGCCGGCTTCGTCGGCGGCACCATGGCCGACGCCGTCAAGCTCACCCGCGACATGGACCAGATCTGCGCCGGCCGGTCGAGCCGCTTCAAGCTGGCCCTGCTCGACTTCCGGGGCACGCCGCTCGCCGTCGACGTCCGTCGAGTGGTCGAGACCGGGATCACTCCCCGCATCAACACCGGCATCCTCCACGTCTCCGACGGCAGCGGCCAGGTCGGCGCAGGGGTCGCCGTCGCCCCTGTCGAGTGCTTCCGCGCTGCGCTCCTGGCCCTGGACCGGAAGCTGTCATCCTGAGGCGTCCGCCGGGCCGCCCCGCCACCACGGTTCCCCTTCTCGGGCGCCACGGTACGGGCCGGGTGCTGTGGGCCCGCCCGGGCCCCGGTGATCCCGGCTCCGGCGACGGCGCGGACGGGAGCGGCGACGGCATTGTTGGCGGCGACATTGTTGGCGGGGGCGCCGGCGCGGCATGGCTGCGGCTGCCGGACGGGGTCGTCGGGCTCGCCCCGCCCGGCGCGCCGCTCGGGCCGCGGTGGATCCGCCGGGCCGAGCCGTGGCCGGCTCTTGTCGACGGGGACACGGTCGTCGTCAGCGCCGACGGGCTGCACACCAGCGAGGGGCGGCTCTTCCTCGAGCATCGTCAGGCCGTCGGCTGGCTCGGGCCGTTACCCGACCCCGCCGCGCTGAGCGCCGCGCCCGCCCGGGCCATGATCTCCGACGCCTTGCGCTCCTGCCGCCCGAGTGTCCTGCTCGACCCGCCGTGGCGCGACAGCATTGATGCGGCCGTGGCAACGATCGGCCGCCTCGAACCGCTCGAAGCCCTGAAGGCGACCGCCCGGGCGCTCGGCGGCCTCGGGCCGGGCCTCACGCCGGCCGGCGACGATGCGCTGTCGGGCATCCTCTTCGCCTTCCGGGCCATGGGCGACCCGACCGTCGAACCGGCGCTCTCGGCCGTCGTCCGGTCCGTGCGCACCAGTGACCTCGCCGCCGCCATCCTCGAAGCCGCCGCCGGCGGTGCCCACATCGAACCCGTCCACGACCTCGTGATGGCCGCCGCCGCCGGCCACAGCGCCGCAACGGCGAAGGCCGCCACCGACCTCGACCGGTTCGGATCCTCCTCCGGCGCCGACATCGCCTACGGCCTCCGCCTGGCCTTCACCCGCCGGTAGCTACTCAGGGGATGCTCAACCCCGCGGGAGCGCCGCCGATTCCCGGATGCGCGATCCATCCGACTGGATCGGACGGATCGCGCATCCGAACCGGTCCGCTGGGCCGGGCCCTTCATGTCCCAGCGCTGTGCCACGCTGGGCCCATGTCCACGACTGGTTCACCGCTCAACTGCCCGGCTTGTCGCGTGATCGACCAGGCGGACGGCGTCGAAGACGGCAACCTCTACAAGGTCGACCACTACCAGACCCGCAACGAACGCTCGATCCTCAACACCGTCCTCCGAGCCCAGGACCGGGCCGCCGATAAGGTCACCAGCTTCGCCGGCTCGCTGAACTTCGTGTACCTCCACTCGATGTGGTTCGGGGTCTGGATCCTGATCAACGTCGGGATCCTCGGGGGCTCGCTCAAGTTCGACAAGTTCCCCTTCGGGCTCCTCACCATGATCGTCAGCCTCGAGGCGATCTTCCTGTCCACCTTCGTCATGGTCAGCCAGAACCGCCAGGCCGCCCGGGCTGACATCCGCAGCGAGCTCGACTTCGAGACGAACCTCCGGTCCGAGATCTGGTCCGTCCACATCGGTCAGGCGCTGGGGGTCGATCCCAGCCACGTCGAAGATGTCGTCCGCAAGGCGATCAGCGGATCACGGGCCCAGCTCGACGGTTCGGGCTGAGGACCCCGCCTCGGCGCCCGGACACGGAGGGAGTAGCCGGCGCTCCCCGTCGAGGTCGTCGCCACCCGGAGCGCTGCTCACCGGTGGGGATGGTGCGGCCGGGCTTCGCTCGAGATGAGCCTTGACGTTGGCCAGCACCTCCTCCGCCTCATGCTGCGCCCGGCGCTGCACGCCGAGGCCCTCGGCCAGGCGGCCCAGGATTCCCAGCGGCATCGTGAAGGTGATGCGCACGGTGAAACGGGCGCGGTTCGGCCCCTGCGGTTCGACCTCCTCGACGAGGCAGTAGCGGCCGCCGAGCCCGATCGTCCCCTCGAAGGCCACCCGTCGGCCCGGTTCGAGGTCGGTGACGGTCCAGTCCGACTCGTAGCGATGGCCAAGCACGACGACCGTCTGGCGGAACCGCTGCCCGACCGACGAGAGCCGCTCCGGGGCGTCGGCCACCGCCACGGTCGACGGTGAGAAGACCGGGATCTGCCGGACGTCCTCCAGCACCGCCCACACATCGGCCGCCGGACGCTCCACGTCGACGCTGCGCTCGATGGTGGCCATGGACCAGAGTCTTCCCCCCGCAGCGCCGGCGAACCCTGGGCCGCGCCCGTCAGACCAGCGTCACGTCGACGTCGGAGACGTTGCGCAGCGTATTGGAGACGTAGCAGACCCGTTTGGCCGGTTCGATCAGAGGCTCCATCACCTCGGGGGCGGCCGACGAGCGGACCTCGATGGCGAGGTGGGCGAAGCCGGGGCCCTCGTAGGTTCCGGTGGCCGTCACGGCGATGTCGGGCAGCTCGATGCTGCGCTTCTTGGCCACGTGGTAGAGGGCGAGGGTGAAACAGCCGGCCAGGGCGGCGAGGAAGACCTCGCTCGGCTGGGGGCCGGTGTCGCCGCCGCCGGCGCTCTCCGGTTCGTCGATGCGGATGCGGAACTGGCGGGTCGAGACCGTGCAGCGGTAGCCGCCGTCCCACGACGATTCGACGGAGAGTGTCTTGTCCCGCAACGGTTCAGTGGTCGTG
>JAUZEX010000068.1 GCA_030838815.1 Actinomycetota bacterium | reverse complement strand
TGCCCACGACGGCCCAGTGCCGGCGGCTGGGGGCGTGGGCCCAGGCGGCGGCGGCGATCTCCGGCCGGGCGGCGAGGACCTCCTCCAATGCGGACGGGAGGTCGCGCAGGCCGGCGAGGAGGTCGTGTTCGAGGCGGGCGGCGGCGGCGTCGTTCCCGAACCGGCGCTCCTCGGTCGCGGACGGTCGCGACGCAGGAGCGCTCGGGGGCCTCACCTGCCCTCCCCCAGCGGGCCCGTTTGCCGCCGACTGGCCGGCCCGGATCTCCTTGGCGATGGCCAGCGACAGGAGGAACCCCGCCGCCACCTGGGCGTAGAAGGCCTTGGTGGAGGCGACGCTCATCTCGACGTCACGCCCGTCCGACGTGTAGAGGACGCCGTCGGCCTTCTCGACCAGGTCGCTGTTGCGCCGGTTCACGACGGCCAGGACGGCTGCCCCCCGGGCCCGGACCAGGTCGACGGTGCGGTTCGTGTCGGTCGTCGTGCCCGACTGGCTGATGGCGATGACCAGCGTGTCGGCCATGTCGTCGTCGAGGCCGAAGCCCGACAGCTCGCTGGCCGGCAGGGCGGCGACCGTCAGGCCCGCCCCCGCCGGCAGCACCGACGTCAGGGTGGCGGCCAGGATCTGCCCCGCGACGGCGGCCGTGCCCTGGCCGATGACCAGCACCCGGCGGTAGGCGCCGACGCCCAGGGCCTTGCGCACCGACGCCGGCAGCGTCTCCTCGCCCAGGGTCACGGTGAGCTGCCCGCCGACCTCGGTCACCTTGCCCCGCAACGTCTTGCGGAACGACTCGGGGGCCTCCGACACCTCCTTGAGCAGGAAGTGGGGGTACCCGGCCCGGTCGACGTCGCGGGTGGTGATCTCGGCCACGGTGATCTCGTCGTCGGCCACGGGAAGGGCGGCACCGTCGTAGGCGAGGCGCTCGAGGCCGGCCAGGGTGCCGGCCCCGGCCCGGTGGAGGACGACGACCTGGCCGGCGGTGGCTTCGCCGTCCATCCGGAGGTAGCGGGGTGTCTCCTCCACGACGCCGTACGGCTCGCTGGCCACCACGAAGGCGTCGTCGGCGAGGCCGATGTAGAGCGCCTGGCCGCTGCCCCGCAGCGCCAGGAGCAGGGCGCCGGGGTCGGCGGCGGCGTTGGCGGCGATGGCCACCGAACCCTCGAAGGTGGCCACGGTGTGGCGGAAGGCCTCGGCCGCTCCGGTGCCCTCGACCATGCGGCGGGCGACGAGCATCGGGATGACCTTGGCGTCGGTGGTGATCTCGGCCGGGATGGCGAGACCCTCGGCGTCCCGGAGCTCGACGTGGTTGTCGACGTCGCCATTGAGGGCGGCGGCGACATAGGGGGCCTCGTGGTTCGTCTCTTCGCTGTTGAGCGGATGGGCGTTGGCCTCGCTGATCAACCCGACGCTGGCCCAACGGGTGTGGCCCACCACGGTGACCTCGGAGTCGGGGCTCGACAGCGCTCGGCGGAGGAGGCCGTCGCCGGCAACCGCGGCCCGCACCGCCCGGACGTTGTCGCCGAGCTCGCCGATCTCCGCCGCGGCCTTGTAGACGAAGGCCAGCGCCGGCCCGCCGCCGGCGGCGTCGGGCACGAGGCGGACCGATCCCGAGCGGAACAGCGGGTCGCCGCCCCGACCGGCGATCTCCGGGTCGGACGGGTCGAGCCCGTGGCCGGTGACCAGCAGGTGGATCCCGGCCGAGTCCCGGCCCCGGACCTCGAGCCGGTCGATGGCCGACAGCGCCACCTGGATGGCCCAGTACGCCTCGAGCGCGCCGTCGCCGACGACGCCGTCCGGCCCGGCGGCGCCGATGGCCGCGGACGCTCCGGCGGCGCCGTCCGGCCCGGCGGCCAGGGCCATGACCTCCCGGGCGGCCCGGACCCGGTCGGAGGCGATGGCCCACACGGCATCCTTGAGGCGGACGATGGCGGCGTTGGCCGCCTCCAGTTCGGCGCCGGTCAGCGGGAGGCGGTGGGCGTCGAGGTCGGCCTCCAGCCCGGCGATCGCCGACCGGGCCGCGGCCATGGCGTCCTCGAGGCGCCCGGCCAGCTCCGGATGGATGGCGAGGACTCGCACGCCGGCCGGACCCCGCAACCGCCCGTCCAGCGCTTCGAGACCGGCGGCGGCGTCAGCCAGGCCGGCCGGCCCCGCGGCCAGGGCGGCGAGGGCGGCGTCGACGGCCGCTTCCAGTTCCCGGGGGTCCGGCGGGAGGACGGTCGACCGGCGACGGAGGACCGCCACGACTCCACACATGCTCCGAGACTAGCCACGCCCCCCGGACGGCCTGTTCCGGCCGACGGGGCGGGAACAAGCGACGCCCCCGGGAGGTCCGGGGGCGTCGCAGGGTGGGTTGCTGCTGGGGTCGTTCAAGCTCTACCCGCAGACGGGCCGCTGGTTCACCTGCCCTGGGGGACCGGCCCAGCCCAGCCCGTAACATCCGGCCATCGAGATCCTCATGGTCTGTACCGGAAACACCTGCCGTTCGCCGATGGCGGCCGCCCTCCTCGGCCGGCGGCTCGACGACGCCGGGGTCAAGGCCGTCGTGTCGTCGGTGGGGCTGCTCTTCGACGGGAAGCCCGCCACCGAGCACGGCATGGCCGTGATGGCCGACCGGGGGATCGACACCTCCGGGCACCGTTCACGGCGGCTCCGGCTCGATCTCGTGACCGGTACCGACCTCCTCCTCGGCATGGCCCGCAGCCACGTGCGGGAGGCCGTGGCCCTGGCCGGGCCGGCGGTCCTCGGGAGGGCGTTCACGCTGAAGGAGATCGTCCGCCGGGGCGAGGAGCGGGGCGGGCGGGCACCGGGGGAGCCGCTCGAGGCCTGGCTGGCCCGGCTGGCGGCCGGGCGGCGGGTCAATGACCTCCTCGGCGACTCCGACGCGGACGACGTCGCCGACCCCATCGGCGGCCCCCGCCGCAGCTACGAACGCACCGCCGTCGAGCTCGACGACCTCACCGCCCGGCTGGCCGGCCTGCTCGGAAGCTGACGCCGCCGGCCCCGTCGGCCCGCCCGTTCCGGTTTCGAAAGGTTGCTGAAGCAGGCCGGAACCCGAAGGGAACCTCCCCCGCCGGCGTCCTAAGCTTTCGCCGCAGCGCCGACCTGGGGGTGTCATGCGGAGCCGTCCGCAACTCGTTCGTAGCCTCGCCGCCTTCCCCCTGGCTGTGGCCGTGGGCCTCTTCGGGCTCGGCCTCGACTGGCTGCTGCCGCCGACCGGGCCAACCGCCGGCGCCGGAAGCCTCATCGGCAACCCGTTCGGCCCGCCGGGGACCCGCTGCGGCGCCCTCACGGAGCTGCACCTCCCGGACGGCGCATGGGCCTGCTCGCATGGCGCCGATCCGGCCCCGCCCGGCGTCGACATCCACCGCCACTTCGACTCGGGCCAGGCCCGGGCCGGGTTCCTGCTTCCCGATCCGAACATCGACCAGAGCACCGCCGCGGCCACGAACCCCACCGCCCACTGCTATTCCGACGGCCAGAGCGGGGACCGGGTGCAGGCCATCTACGCCCGGGCGTCGGACCACACCGACCAGTACTTGACGATCGTGCCCTATATCCGGAAGTGGGCCGCCGAGGCCGACGCCGTGTTCAACCAGTCCGCCGCGGAGTCAGCCGGCGCCCGCCATATCCGGTGGCAGACCGACGCCGTCTGCCAGCCGACCGTCGATCACGTCATCCTCTCGCCGAGCGGCGACGACGACCTGGTCCACACCCTGGCCGAGCTGGCGGCCCAGGGCTACGACCGGGCCGACCGCAAGTACGTCGTGTGGGTCGACGCCAACGAGCTGTGCGGGGTCTCCTCCTACTACGAGGACGACCGCAGCGGCCTCGACAACTTCAACAACGGCAACGCGACCGCCCCGGCCACGGTGTCGCGCATCGACAGCGGCTGCTGGGGGCTCGGCAGCCAGGGCGAGTCGATCGAGGCCCACGAGATCATGCACGCCCTCGGTTCGGTGATGCCCACCGCGCCGCACGCCACCGTCCTCGGCCACTGCACCGACGACGCCGACCGCATGTGTTACCAGGACGAGACGGCGGTCAAGGTCAACGTGGTCTGCGCCTCCGGCGAGGAGGCGGTCTTCGACTGCCACAAGGACGACTACTTCAACGCCTCCTCGGCGCCCGGCGGCTACCTGGCCGGTCACTGGAACACGGCTCGGAGCGCCTTCCTGGCCACCAGCGACGGCGACGATCCGGTCAGCATCGCCGGCGCCACGATCACCGAAGGCGACCTCGACACGAAACCGTTGACCTTCACGATCAGCCTGGCCGTGCCGTCGAACCAGACGGCGTCGGTCCACTGGGCCACGGCCGACGGCACCGCCGTGGCCGGGCAGGACTACCAGGCGGCGTCCGGCGACGTCGTGTTCGCCCCCGGCGAGACGGTGAAGACCGTCTCCGTCAAGATCATCGGCGACTTCGCCACGGAGCCCGACGAGGACTTCTCCGTCAACCTCTCGGGCCCGGTGAACGCCGTGCTGAGCGTGGCCCAGGCCAAGGGGATCATCCTCAACGACGACCCCAAGGGGCAGGGCTACTGGCTGGTGGCGTCGGACGGCGGCGTCTTCTCCTACGCCGACTCGACGTTCCACGGCTCGACCGGGAGCATCAAGCTCAACCAGCCGATCGTGGGCATGGCCCCGACACCGTCGGGCCTCGGATACTGGATGGTGGCCCGCGACGGCGGCATCTTCTCCTTCGGCGATGCGACCTTCCACGGCTCGACCGGGAGCATCAGGCTGAACCAGCCGATCGTGGGCATGGCAGCGGCGCCGTCGGGGTCGGGTTACTGGATGGTGGCCGCCGACGGCGGGGTGTTCGCCTTCGACGCCCCCGCGCCCGGATCGGCCGCCGGCCGGTCGCGGGCGGCGACCGTCGCCATCGCCCCCACCAGCACCGGCCAGGGCTACTGGGTCGTGAACGCCGACGGGCAGATCTTCAGCTTCGGTGACGCCGCCCCCTACGGGCTGACGGGGAAGCTGTCCCAGCCCATCGTCGGCGCCGCCGCCACCGCCCGCGGCCAGGGTCTGTGGCTGGTGGCCCGCGACGGCGGCATCTTCTCCTTCGGCGACGCCGGCTTCTTCGGGTCGACCGGGGCGATCAAGCTCAACCAGCCGATCGTGGGAATGGCGCATTCGCCGTCGGGTAACGGATACTGGCTCGTTGCCCAGGACGGTGGCATCTTCTCCTTCGGCGACGCCGGCTTTTTCGGCTCCACCGGCAACATCAAGCTGAACAAGCCGATCAACGGGATGGGCGCACTGCCCCACGCCCTGAGCTGACGGAGAGCCCCCCTCATGCCGAAAGCTGCACGCTTGGGACTGATTGTCGTCGTCGTCGTGTTCGTGGCTCTGCAGCTGGTTCCGAAGCGGGTGTCGAACCCCGCCGTGCGGGCCGAGCCGCCGTGGGACAAGCCCGCCACCCGGCAGCTGGCGGCGTCGGCCTGCTTCAACTGCCACAGCAATCGAAGTCACCTGGCCTGGTTCGAGCACATCGCCCCGCTGTCGTGGTGGATCGCAGGGCACGTCGACGAGGGCCGGGGAAAGCTGAATTTCTCGGAGTACGACCCGAACCGCCACGGCAGCGGCGGACGGATCGCCCGCGAGGTCCAGAACGGGTCGATGCCTCCGGGGTACTACACGTGGTTCTGGCAGCACGGCGAAGCGAAACTGTCGTCGGCCGACAAGGACGCCTTGATCAAGGGCCTGACCGCGACGTTCGGCCCCGCCGTCGGCGTCCGGGAAGGCCGGGGCCCGGGCGGGGGCTGACCCGGGGTCAGCGGATGGTGGCGAGGCCGTGCATGCCGTAGTCCCAGTGGCCGGCCAGATGGCAGCCGTAAGCCACGACTCGGCTGCCCGACGGGCCGAACGTCCAGGTGGTCTCGACGGTGGCGCCGGCCGGCACGGTGATCTCGCCCGGCGTCACGCCGGTGTGGACGTGCGGCGTGCCTCGCTCGTGGAGCGCGTGCGTCTCGGG
>JAUZEX010000032.1 GCA_030838815.1 Actinomycetota bacterium | reverse complement strand
AACACCGAGCCCCGGTCGGGGAGCTTGTTGCCCACCGCGGTCTGGCTCTTGGCGAAGGCCACGCCGAAGGTCCGGTCGATGCCCATGACCTCGCCGGTGGAGCGCATCTCGGGCCCCAGGAGCGTGTCGACGCCGAAGCGGTCGAACGGCAGCGCCGCCTCCTTCACGGCCACGTGCCCGCCGCCGTCGGCGCCGGCGTTGGCCGGGATGAGCCCCTCGGCCCGCAGTTCGGCCAGTGTCGCTCCGACCATGAGGCGGGCCGCCACCTTGGCCAGCGGGACGGCGGTCGCCTTCGACACGAACGGCACGGTGCGGCTGGCCCGGGGGTTGGCCTCCAGGATGTAGACGGTGCCGTCCTTCACGGCGTACTGCACGTTGATCACGCCGACGACGCCGAGGGCGTCGGCGAGGGCCCGGGTGTGGTTGTGGATGACGGTCACGACGTCGCCCGACAGGGTCGGCGGCGGGATGGCGCAGGCCGAGTCGCCGGAGTGCACGCCGGCCTCCTCGATGTGCTCCATGACCCCGCCGATGAGGACCTCGCCACTGGTGTCGCGCACGGCGTCGACGTCCACCTCGGTGGCGTCTTCCAGGAACCGGTCGATGAGGACGGGCCGGGTGGCGGACAGCCCCCCGCCGGCTCCCCCCTCGGTCGAAGCGGCCAGCGCGGCCATGGCACTCCGCAGCCCGGCCTCGTCGTAGACGATCTCCATGGCCCGTCCGCCGAGCACGTAGGACGGCCGGACCAGCACCGGGTACTCGACGCGGTTGGCCACGGCCACGGCGCCGTCGACGCCGGTCGAAACGCCGCCGGGGGGCTGGGGGATCCCGAGCCGCTCGCACAGGGCGTTGAACCGCTCCCGGTCCTCGGCCAGATCGATGGAGTCGGGGCTCGTCCCCAGCACGGGGACGCCGGCCGCCTTCAGGTCGTGGGCCAGCTTGAGCGGCGTCTGGCCGCCGAGGCTGACGATCACGCCGCGGAGGTTGTCGGCGAGGGCGCCGCAGACGTGGAGCACGTCCTCCGGGGTGAGCGGTTCGAAGAACAGGCGGTCCGACGTGTCGTAGTCGGTCGACACCGTCTCGGGATTGCAGTTGACCATCACGGTCTCGAACCCGGCGGCGGAGAGCTCGAAGGCGGCGTGGACGCAGCAGTAGTCGAACTCGATGCCCTGCCCGATCCGGTTGGGGCCGCTGCCGAGGATGATCACGGCGGGGCGTTCGAGGGGCGCCACCTCGTCCTCGTCCTCCCAGGTGGAGTAGTGGTACGGCGTGCGGGCGGCGAACTCGGCGGCGCAGGTGTCGACCGTCTTGAAGGTGACGGTGACCCCCGCCGCTCTGCGGGAAGCCCGCACCTCCTCTTCGGGGATGCCCCACAGCCAGGCCAGCTGGGCGTCGGCGAAGCCGGCCCGCTTGACCCGGCGCCAATCGGAACGGGTCAGCGCCGCCGGCGCCGCGGCGTCGGCCAGCCAGGCCCGCTCCTCGGTCAGGGATGCGATCTGGTCGAGGAACCAGGGGTCGACGCCGCTGGCCTCGTGGAGGCGCTCGACGGTGATCCCCCGCCGCAGCGCTGCTTCGAGATGGAAGAGCCGGTCGGGGGTGGCGACCGCGGCGC
The DNA here is from genome assembly GCA_030838815.1 of Actinomycetota bacterium. Classification (GTDB taxonomy): domain Bacteria; phylum Actinomycetota; class Acidimicrobiia; order IMCC26256; family BP-133; genus BP-133. The sequence goes on along the minus strand of JAUZEX010000032.1, from coordinate 3,008 downwards.
GGCGGACCAGCTCGTCGTCGTCGAGGGCGTCGTAGGCCGCTTCGGCGGGGTCGCCGTTGAGGCCGAGGCGGCCGGTCTCGAGCGAACGGCAGGCCTTCTGGATCGATTCCGTGAACGTGCGGCCGAGCGCCATGACCTCGCCGACCGACTGCATCTTCGTGCCGAGGACGGGCGGCACACCGGAGAACTTCTCGAACGCGAACCGGGGGATCTTCACCACGACGTAGTCGATGGTCGGCTCGAAGCTGGCCGGCGTTTCGCCGGTGATGTCGTTCATGACCTCGTCGAGGCGGTAGCCGACGGCGAGCTTGGCCGCGATCTTGGCGATGGGGAACCCGGTGGCCTTCGACGCCAGCGCCGACGAGCGGGACACCCTCGGGTTCATCTCGATGACGACCATCTCGCCGTCGGCCGGGTTGACGGCGAACTGGATGTTGGAGCCGCCCGTCTCCACGCCGATCCGGCGGATGCAGGCGAAAGCGGCGTCGCGCATCGTCTGGTACTCGACATCGGTCAGCGTCTGGGCCGGGGCGACGGTGATGGAGTCGCCGGTGTGGGTGCCCATCGGGTCGAGGTTCTCGATGGAGCAGACCACGACCGCGTTATCCGCGCCGTCGCGCATGACCTCGAGCTCGTACTCCTTCCAACCGGCGATCGACTGCTCGAGGAGGATCTCCCCCACCGGGCTGGCGGCGAGGCCCGTGGCCGCCACCACTTCCAGCTCGGCCGGGTCCCCGGCGAAGCCGGTGCCGCCGCCGCCGAGGATGAACGACGGCCGGCAGATGAGCGGGTAGCCGATCTCCTCGCCGACGGCGAGCGCCTCATCCAGCGAGTAGGCGATGCCCGACTTCGGGACCGACAGGCCGATCTCCATCATGGCCGCCTTGAAGCGGCGCCGGTCCTCGGCGGTGTGGATGGCCTCGACGCCGGCGCCGATGAGTTCGACGTTGTAGCGCTCGAGGACGCCGGCCTCGGCCGCCGCCACGGCCAGGTTGAGCGCCGTCTGCCCGCCGAGGGTGGGCAGGAGGGCATCGGGCCGCTCCTTCTCGATGACCCGGGTGTGGGTGTCGAGGTCGAGGGGCTCGATGTAGGTGGCGTCGGCCAGCTCGGGGTCGGTCATGATCGTGGCCGGGTTGGAGTTGACGAGGACGACCCGGTACCCCTCGGCCCGCAGGACCCGGCAGGCCTGGGTGCCGGAGTAGTCGAACTCGCACGCCTGCCCGATGACGATCGGGCCGGAGCCGATGACGAGGATGCTCTCGATGTCGGTCCGTTTCGGCACTTAGCGGGACGCTCCCATGAGGGCGGTGAAATCGTCGAAGAGGTAGGTGGCATCGTGGGGGCCGGGGGCGGCTTCGGGGTGGTACTGCACCGAGAAGGCCCGCAGGCGCTCGACCTTCAGGCCTTCGACGACGCCGTCGTTCAGGTTCACGTGGGTGACTTCGGCCCTGCCACATTCGGGAAGGGCCAGCGACTCGGCGTCGACGGCGTAGTTGTGGTTCTGGCTGGTGATCTCCACCGTTCCCCCGCGCAGCCGCCGGACGGGGTGGTTGGCGCCGTGATGGCCGAACGGAAGCTTGGTGGTGGTGCCGCCCAGCGCCAGGCCGAGGAGCTGGTGGCCCAGGCAGATCCCGAACACCGGCACCTCGCCGAGGAGACCCCGGATGGCGTCGGGGGCGGCGACCACGCCGGCCGGGTCGCCGGGACCGTTGGACAGGAAGACGCCGTCCGGCCGGCGGGCGAGTACGTCCTCGGCCGTGGTCGAGGCGGGCACGACCTCGACGCGGCAGCCGGCGGCGGTCAGGCGGCGGAGGATCGAGGACTTGATGCCGAAGTCGTAGGCCACGACCGAGAACGGAGCGTCGGCGTGGTTGCCGGGTGCCAGGTACGGCTCGGCGCACGTCACGGTGGCCACGAGATCGAGCCCGTCGGTGCCCGTCGCCCGGGCCGCCGCCGCCCGTACGGCCGCCTCGTCGGTCCCGAAGGCGCCGGGGAGGGCGCCCTGGTCGCGGAGGTGGCGTGTGAGCCGCCGGGTGTCAATGCCGGCCAGCCCGGGAACGCGGTGCCGGCGAAGGTACGCGTCGAGGCCCTCCTCGGAGCGCCAGTTCGACGCCCGGCGCGCCAACTCCCGCACGACGATGCCGGCGCAGCGGACGCCGCCGCTCTCCTCGTCGGCCGGATTCGTGCCGTAGTTCCCGATGTGGGGATAGGTGAAGGTGATGACCTGCCCGGCGTAGGACGGGTCGGTCAGCACCTCCTGGTAGCCCGACATGGCCGTGTTGAACACGAACTCGCCCGTGGCCACGGTGAGCTGCGCCTCGGGATCGGTGAACGCCCCGATCGCCTCCCCCTCGAACTCCGCCCCGTCGGTCAGAACGAGGAGCGCCGGCTCCGGCCGCACCCGGCCCGTCACGGAACATCCCCATTCACGAAACCGGTCCCCAAACCGCCGTTCGGCACCGTGGGCACGGCGCGGTGAGGAACGCCGGTATCCGAGGGCGCCGGCAGGGCGGGCAACCGGCGTTCCTGACCGGCCGCATGACGCGGCGAGGAACGCCAGTTGGGTGGGGTATCGAGTTCCGGACGAACCGGCGTTCCTTTTCCGTCGTATCCCGGCATACGAACTCCAGTTGGGTGGGGTACCGAGTTCCGTACGAACCGGCGTTCCTTTTCCGCTGTATCCCGGTAAACGAACGCCGGTTGGGCGGGGGCGCCGGGCGGGAGGGGCGTCATCGCTGGGCCTGGGTGTCGCGGACGACGGGCTCGCCGGCCAACAGGGTGTGGCGGACACGGCCGGTGAGCTTTCGGCCGGCGTAGGGGGTGTTGCGGGACCGGCTGGCCAGGCGGGTGGGGTCGACCTCCCACAGGGCCTCGGGGTCGAAGACCGTGAGATGGGCGGGCCGGCCGGGGACGATCGGGCCGCCGTGGTCGGCCAGGCCGGCCAGGCGGGCCGGCTGCCAGGACAGGAGGGCCAGGGCCTTCTCCAGGTCGAGGAGGCCGGGACCGAC
>JAUZEX010000018.1 GCA_030838815.1 Actinomycetota bacterium | reverse complement strand
TGGGGGGCCGGCTCGGCCGACGACCGGAGCGGGGCCAGCGACATCGCGCCCAGAGCCAGGAGAACGGCGACGGAGGGCAGGCTGCGACGGAGGAGCTTCATTTGGGCACTCCCAGCTTTGAGTACGCCTAGGTACCCAAATAACGTACCGAACCGGGATGAACCCGTCGACCCCTGTCGCCCTCCTCCACGGCTTCGCCACGTCCTCCGCCCGCACCTGGGGGGAGAACGGCTGGCTCGACCTGCTGGCCGACGCCGGCCGGGAGACCGTCCCGATCGACCTCCTGGGCCACGGCACGGCCGAGAAACCCCACGATCCGGCCGCCTACACCGACCTCGAGGGCTACGTGGCCGACCGGCTCCCGGTCGGGCCGGTCGACGCCGTGGGCTTCTCGATGGGCGCCCGGCTCCTGCTCGGCGTCGCCGCCGCCCAGCCCGGGCGCTTCCGCCGGATCGTGACCCTCGGCGTGGGCCGGAACCTCTTCGAGCCCTCGGGGAGCGACGTCGTCATCCGGGCCCTGGAGGCCGGCGGTGACCCGGCGAACCCGGTGGCGGCCTACTTCGCCCGCCTGGCCGAGCACCCCGACGCCGACCGCGACGCCCTACTGGCCTGCATGAAGGCGCCGCTACCGGCCCTCACCACCGACGATTGCGCCCGCGTCACAGTCCCCGTTCTGGTGGTCATCGGCGAGCGCGACTTCGCCGGCCCCGGCGACCCGCTGGCCGATGCCCTGCCCGATGCCCGCCTGGTCGTCCTGCGCGGGGCCGACCACTTCTCCACCCCGAAGGACTTCGGCGCCATCGACGCCACACTCCGGTTCCTGGACGAGGGCCCCTGACGGCGGACGGGCGCCGCTAAGGGCAGCTCTTCCCGGAGCAGTGTTCGGCCCGGGCGAGCTCGGCCGACAGGGAGGCCACGTCCGGATCGTTCTTGGGGTCGTTGTCGGCCAGGGTGTTCTGCAGCTCCCAGGGGTCCGTCTTGAGGTCGAAGTACTCCCGGAAGGCGACCGTGGTGTTGTCGGCGCCGTAGTACTCGATGTACTGCCAGTCGGCCGTCCTGAGCGACGCCCACGTCGGGATTCCCCGGTGGCCCTTGTAGCCGGCCGGCGTCGGGCGGCCGTCGGGACCGAACTCGAGCAGCTTCTCCGTCCGTCCGGGGCGGCCGGGCAGGAACGAGCGTCCGTCGAGGCGGTACTTGAGCACCGGCGGGGCGTAGCGGGCGGCGTCGAGGTAGGTGGGGAGGAAGTCCTCGCCGCCCACCGGCCGGTGGTCGACGGTGCCGGGGGCGAACACGCCGTCCCAGCGGGCCATGAAGGGCACCTTGACGTGCTCCGTGTAGGCCATGCCCTTGCTCGTCAGGCCGCGGTCGCCGTGGGCGAAGCCGTTGTCGGAGGTGAAGATCACGAGCGTGTTGTCGAGCTGGTTGTTCTTCTGCAGCTCGGTCATCATCCGGTCGACCATGTCGTCGACCGACAGCAGCGTCTTCATCTGCCCGTCGTAGGTGACCTGCCCGCAGCTCTCCGGGAACGTGTTGCTGCGGACGTAGGGGACCTTGTCCGACTTGGCTCCAGTGTTGCTGCCGCCCTCCACGGTCACCGCCGGGGACGGCTGCCACGGCGGGGTGGCGACGTTGTCGTCACGGGCGGGCCAGTTGTAGAGGTCGTTGATATTGCACGACGTCTTCGTGGCCTCATGGTTGTTGTGCGGGGCGTGGGGCGACACCTGCATGAACCACGGCTGGCCGGGGTTGTCGGCGGCGAAGCCGTCGATGTACTGGACCGCCTTGTCGGCGATGAAGTCCGTCGAGTACGGCGCCGTCACCCACTGGTGGACGGTCTGGCCGGGGTCCTTGACCCAGAACGGCGTGTTGACGTAGCCGCCCTGGAAGGCGGCGTACTGGTCGAAGTGCGGCGGCTCGTAGCGGAACGTCCAGTCGGTGATGAACTTGCCGACCAGGGCGGTCTTGTAGCCGGCGTCCTGCAGGTAGCGGGGGCTGATCCACTCCCGGTCGAGGTTGTCGCCGGCGTAGTTGTCGACCACCTGGTTGTTGTGCTCGACCCGCCCGCTCCAGATCGTGGCCCGCTCCGGGCAGCACAGCGACGTGGTGGCGAAGCCCTGGTCGAACGTGGTCCCGCCCGCGGCCAGCCACCGCTTCGTCTTCGGCAGGACACCGGGCTGGTCCATCAGACCCTCGGACCGGGCGTCGTCGACGAGGATGAAGAGGATGTTGGGGCGGGCCTTCCCGCCCGGGAGCGGCGGCCCGAGCACCGGCCCGTCGGTGACGGCGCCCGGGTCGGCACCCTGGGGGTCGCCGGCCAGGGGGCCGGCGCCGGGCGGGACCACGCTGGGGAGCGGCGGCAGCCCGGCGCCGGTCGGGACACCGGCGCCGCCGACCACCCCGCGGTTCCCTTTGGGCGCCGACCCGAACGGCGCCGCGTCCCCGAAGGCGAAGACGGTGCCGTCACCGCCGAGCTCCCAGTACCCGGCTCCGGTCTGCGACGGGAGGAGGGCCGCGATGCGGCCCGAGCCGGGCGCGGCCTTCCCGGCCGCGGAGCCGAAGAAGGCGGCGTCGCCGAAGGAGAAGACCCCACCGTCGCCAGCGGCCAGCCAGTACCCCAGGCCGGTGGGCGTGGCCCCCATCCCGGTGATCGGCTGGTCGAGCCGGATGGCCCCGGTGGAGCCGAAGAAGCCGGCGTCGCCGAAGGAGAAAATCCCCCCGTCCGACGCCACCAGCCAGTAGCCCCGGCCGGTCGGCGTCGAAGCCATCCCCACGATCGGACGGTTCAGGCGCAGGCTGCCCGTCGAACCGTGGAACCCGGCGTCGCCGAAGGCGAAGATCCCGCCGTCCGACGCCACCAGCCAGTAGCCCAGCCCGGTCGGCGTCGGCGCCATGCCCACGATCGGCCGGTTCAGGTGCAGGGCCCCGGTGGAGCCGTGGAAGTCGGCGGCTCCGAAGCTGAAGATGCCGCCGTCGGCCGCCACCAGCCAGTAGCCGTCGCCGATGCGGGTCGGCGCCATGCCCACCACCGGCAGGTTGAGCCGCTGCCGGCCGGTGGAACCGAAGAAGGTCGCGCCCCCGAAGGCGTAGACGCCGCCGTCGGGCCCGACGAGCCAGTATCCGGGGGGCGGGCCGCCGTCCTCCCCCGCGGCCGGGACGGGAGCGGCGGCCACCGCCCGGCCGGGGCTGCGCAGCGCCACACCGCCGAGCAGGAGCGCCAGCAGCAGGGCGGCGGTGATCGATCGGGCGAAACGGGGGTGTCGACGCGTCGTCGACTCGGGGGACATGCCTATCCGTTCGGGTCTGGCCATGACGAGTCCTTGCACTCCCACAGGAGTGTTACCAAATCGACATGCTTGCGGCCAGGGGGAACGCCAACCTTTTGCCGGACGTTCGCCTCAGGGCTCCCCGGGGTTCTCCATGTTGGAGAACCGGGTCGCCTCCTTGACCTGGTCGGTGGTCCCGCAGGTCGGGCAGGGCTTCTTCTCGTCGGCTTTCCATGGCGGCTGGTCGTCGCAGCCGAGGCAGAACCACACCTGGGCCGGGAGTGGACGGAGCGGCATGGTCAAGCACGATACCGTCGGAGCATGGACCCGGTCTTTAGCGGTGTCGGAGTCGCCCTCGTGACGCTGTTCGACGACGACGGCGAGATCGACGTGGGCGCCACCGCCGCCCACGCCGCCCGGCTCGTCGAGCAGGGGATCCAGGCGGTGCTCGTCAGCGGCTCCACCGGGGAGGCGGCGACGCTGTCGGCCGAGGAACGGGTGCTGCTCCTGGAGGGCGTGCGCGACGCCGTCCCCGACGACATTCCCGTCCCGGCCGGCACCGGCGCGCCGTCGGCCCGCCAGGCCGCCGCCCTCACCCTGTCGGCCTCGGAACACGGCGCCGACGCCGTGCTCGTCCTGTCCCCACCCCGGGTGGCCGACCCCTCGCCGTACTACGACATCGTCGTCCGCTCCGCCGGCGCCCTCCCGGTGCTGGCCTACCACTTCCCGAAGGCGTCGGAGCCGGGGATCCCGGTCGAGATCCTGCCGAAGCTGCCGGTGGCCGGCCTCAAGGACTCCTCCGGCGACCCCGACCGGCTGCTGGTCGAGCTGGAATGGGGCCGGCCGCTCTACACCGGCTCATCGGCCATCCTCTCGTTCGCCGGCCCGCTCGGCTGCGCCGGGGCGCTGCTGTCCCTGGCCAACGTGGAGCCGGACGGGTGCATCGCCGCCTTCACCGGCGACGCCGCCGCCCAGCGCCGCCTCGCCGGCGCCCACCAGGCCAGCCGGGTCGACTTCCCGCGCGGCCTGAAGGAGATGATGTCGGCCCGCTTCGGGACCTCCCCCGTCTGCCGGGTCGGTAGACCCCCAGCGCGTACCCCCGTCACGACCCCCCCGTAATCCGGGGGGTACGTGACGGGAGAACGGATCAGAGCTCGGCCATCGCCTCCGGCTGGAGG
>JAUZEX010000086.1 GCA_030838815.1 Actinomycetota bacterium | reverse complement strand
GACATCGCTTCTGCACCTCCTGGTGGTAATCGGGCGGGTGGGTTTCGGGCTGGCGGGGCTGCAGCCCGACGGTACGCATCGGCGGTGTTGCACGGTGCCCCGCATCGTGGGGCCACTGTCGCACGGTACGGCCACCTGTCGACATGTCCTTTCGAACCATCCCCCCTGTCCGTTGGAACCCCGGCTGACCGGAGCGCGGTTTCGAGGTCCGGCGGAACTCCCGCATCCTCCACGGATCAGTGGTGGCAGTGGCTGGTGGACTCCATCACGAAGGTGCCGCGGGCCGAGAGGCCGACACCGAGGTGCTGCAGCTCGCGGGTGGTGGCATCGGCGAAGGACACTTTGACCCGACGGGCGGAGGGGACGGCGACGGTGGCCGTCCATCCGGAGGCAGCGGCGGTCGACGCCACGGTGAGGGTGACGGCGTCGGGCCGCTTGATGACGACGGAGCCCGCCGAGCCGGCCTGCACGGTGATCTGAGCCCCGATGGCGGGGGCGTTCGCCTTGGTCTTGGTGCTCGGATCGCAGGTCAGTCTGGTGTGGACCGGGGGTGGCGTCGTCGGCGTGGCCGCGAACGACGGAGCGGCGAAGAGGGACAGGGCCAGGGCGGCCGATCCGATGATGACGGGTCGATGACGACGGATCATGAGGTGGTTCCTTTCGTGACGGCTGGCGAGAGGGTGGTGGGCGGCGTCCGGGGCCCGCCGCCCCCAGACGGCGGGCCCCGGGGGGATGGCTCCGTGCCCGTGGCCCCGTACCCGTGACTAGGTGTCGAGGGTGGCGGCGAAGACGATGGGGTGCGCCGGCGGCGTGCCGCCCAGGGATCCGGCGAAGGGCTTGTTGGAGAAGTCGAAGACGCCGCCGTCGGCTGCGACCATGAGGTAGCCGTCGCCGTAGCGGACCATGCCGACGACCGGCTTGTTGAGCTTGGTGGAGCCCATGGAGCCCTTGAAGGCGGCGTCACCGAAGGCGAAGATGCCGCCGTCGGACGCGACGAGCCAGTAGCCGCCGTTGTCCCGGGTCGGGACCAGGGACTGCACGGGCTGGTTGAGCTTCAGCGAGCCGGTGGAGCCGCGGAAGGCGGCGTCACCGAAGGCGAACACGCCGCCGTCGGAACCGACCATGAAGTAGCCCTTGCCGGTGGGGGTCGGCACCGAGCTCTGGATGGCGCCGTTCAGGCTGAGCTTGGACAGGTCACCGAAGTTCTGGGCGTCCCCGAAGGGGAAGACCCGGCCCTTGGTGGTGAAGATCCAGTAGCCCTGGCCCGACGGGGTTCCGGAGAGGCTGGTCACCTTTTCGTGGGCCCCGAGGGTGTTGGCCGCGAGGTTGCCGAGGGCCTTGGCGTCGCCGTAGGCGTAGACGTCGCCGGCCTCGTCGACGATCCAGTAGCCGTTGAAGCTCGGGGTCGTCTCGATGTGGGTGGCTTTGACGCCGGTCGGCAGGTTGGCGCTGGCGTCGCCGAGGTTGCGGGCCTGACCGAAGGCGAACACCTTGGCGTCATTGCCGAGCATCCAGTAGCCGGACTGGCCGCCGGCGGGCGGGGCGAGGGTGCCGCCGGGGGTGCCGGGGCTTCCGGGGGTGCCGGGGGTGCCGGGGGTGCCGGGCGTGCCGCTGCTCGAGGTCGAGCCGGGGGCGTTGGCGGCGTCGAAGATGACCCGGATCCGGTTGTCCTTCTGGTCGGCGATGTAGAGGTTGCCGTCCTTGAGGAGCAGGTCGTGGGGCCAGTTGAAGCGGGCCTGCAGGGCCGGGGTCGGGCCGGGGTCACCGGCGATGGCACCGCGGCCCTGGCTCGTGCCGTCTCCGCCGATGGTCGTGATGTTCCCCTGCGGGTCGATCCGCCGTATCCGCGCGCCGAGCGTCTCGGCGACGAAGATGTTGCCGGCCGCATCGACGATGATCCCCCGGGGGCCGTTGAGGTGGGCGTCGACGGCTCTGCCGCCGTCACCGGCGGAGTCCCCCGTCAGCTTCGTGCCGGGCGCCGCCTGCGCCGCGGCGGTGGTGTCGCCGGCGATGGTGCGGATGATCCCGTCCGGCGTCACCTTGCGGATCAGGTTGTTGTCGGTGTCGGAGATGTACATCGTGCCGTCGGCCTGGACGAACATGCCCTTGGGGCTGTTCAGGTTGGCGCTCTTGGCCGGGCCGTTGTCGCCGCCGTAACGCTTCGACTGGATGGTGCCCGCCACGGTCTTGACGATCAGCGGGTTGGCCTTCAGGTCGATCGACCGGATCATGTTGTGGGCGGTGTCGCAGAAGTACAGGACGTCGTTCAGGACCATCATCTGCTTCGGGTCCTGGATGCCGGCGCTGGCCACGGCCACGTTGTCGCCCGGCGCCGTCGTCTTGAGGCCCGTCCCGGCGAACAGCGTGATCTTGCCCGTGGTGTCGATGCGCCGGATCCGGTTGTTCTGGCTGTCGGAGACGTAGAGGTTCCCGGCCGAGTCGAGGGCCACGCCGTGGGGCTCGTTGAACCGGGCCTGCGTCGCCGGCCCGCCGTCACCGCAGTTGTCCGTGGTCGAGGCGATGCACGGCGTCGGGTTGCCGTTGGCGTCGGGGGTCGGGTTGCCGGCCACGGTGGTGATGGTCCCGGCCGCGTCGACCTTGCGGATCCGTTCGTTCAGCGAGTCGGCGATGTACAGGTCGCCGTTGGGGGCCATCACGAAGGCTCGGGGGTCGTAGAGCCCCGCCGCGGTGGCCGGTCCTCCGTCGCCGCCGAAGCCGCCCTGGGCGAACCCCTGCATCGAACCGGCGATGCTCCGGATGGTGCCCGGGGGATCCCCGGGGTCGGCATGGGCGCCGGTCGCGAACCCGAGACCGGCGAGGGAGAGACACGAGGCGGCGGCGGCCACCAGGCAGCGCCGCATCGGCGAGCTGGACCGCCTGGCAAGGAAGAGAGACATGTCGATGACTCCTCAGGGGGGTGCGAGAAGACGAGCGCGTTCCACTACGGGAGAGAATTTCGTCTTCCCACCTTCGGAATCCTGCTCAGTCATTTTCGCGATAACCCGGGGTCCCATTACCGTGCCACTCGTATCATTGACCGCTCACCTATATGAAAGAAAGCTCAAGGGAAATTGCCCGGCTTGCCAGGAGAAATCCCCTCCAAACCGGGCAAACGTTCCACATCAGCACCGTATCGCCGCCATCTCATCGTCGTTTCATTCGGCAGGACGTAGCCTTCGCCGAATCCAAATACAAATGGCCGGAAGTGTCGCCGCTTCGGTCGGCCTCCTGCTCTTTTGACCTCACGGCTGCTTCATCGGGGCGGCCGTAAGGTCGGCCACGGAAGCACCGGCCGGAGCCCGCCGCCTCCGGCACGTCTGGGGATGTGCCTTCTCCGTCGCTCGTCGCCGCGGACGGCGCCACGGCGGCGAACCCCCGCCGGGGAAAGGAAGAACTCATGCCCACGCACCGACGCCTCGTCCACTCCGCACTGTTCCCGCTCGTCGTCGCGGCGACGACGATCACGGGCTTCGGCGTCGCGACCGACCCGGTGCTGGCCTCCAACGCGTCGTCCACGACGACCACGGCGCCGACCACGACCACCACTCGGGGGACCACCCCGACCACCACGACCTCTGCTCGGGCGACGACGACGACCACCGCTGCGGCGTCGTCGACGACGACCACCGCTCCGGCGTCGTCGACGACCACCGCTCCGGCGGGCACGACCACCACCACGCCGGCGACCAATCCCGCCCCCGGCCCGACTCCGACCTCGACCGGCACCCCGGTCGGATCACACCACGGATCGCACCGCGGCCAATCGCCCGGCTCGTCCGCCAACCCGCCGGCGGGAACCGGGGGCGCGGCGCCGGGTGGCGGGCACCAACACCGCGGACGGTCGACGACCCCCTCCGCCGCCACGCCCGGAACGACTGGCCCGGCGACCGGCCCGTCCACCACCACGGCCGGGACGCCCGGCTCCGCAGTCCGTCGCAGCCCGGCCCCGTTGTCGGCCACCACGTCTCCCACCGCCGCCCGGTCCGCTACGGGACAGCCGCCGCCGACCGCCATCCCCTTCCCGGTAGTTCTGGCCTCTCCACCACCGCCGCCGCCGGCGGCGGCCCCTCCCGCCGAACCGGCGGCCGCACCGTTGCCGGCGCCGGTCGCCACCACACCGGCCAGCAGCACCGGACCGGCCGGCCCGTCCTCCACTGCCTTCATCGCCGGCGC
>JAUZEX010000085.1 GCA_030838815.1 Actinomycetota bacterium | reverse complement strand
CAGGCCGCCCGCGTCCGGGATGAGGCCGAGGAGCAGCTCCGCACGGCCTGCACCGAGGCTCGCCGGATCCTCGACGAGGCCCGCATGGAGGCGGACATGGTCCGGGCCGAGGCCGAGTGGCAGTCGCAGGAGATCATCGCCCAGGCCCGCCGGACGGCCGCCGAGCATCTGGCCGGCGCCGACACCAGGCTGGCCGATGTGGAGCAGGCCGAGAGCCGGGTCATCGACCGCCTCGCCGGTGTGGGCCAGGTGCTGGCCGAGTCCCTCGCCGCCCTGCGGCGGCCGGCCGACACGAAAGCCGCCGCCGCCCCACCCGACGCCGACACCGCCGAGGCCGCCCCGGACGACACCGACTCCCCCACGGCCAAGGTCTACTTCGTGGAGTTCCCGCCGATGGCGCAGCACATCCCCGAGACGGTGGACCCGGAGCCGACGGACACCGAGATCGTCCTGAGCGACTCGCCCGGCGCCAGCCTCTTCGCCGACGACGGCGAGCGCTCCGAGTGGGCCCCGCCCTCCGAGGACCTTCCCGCCTGGTGGACCAGGGGTGGCGCCCAGGGCTGAACGGGCTCAGCGGGGGCGCTCTCCCCGCGTCACCGCCATCTGCCGGGACAGGGCGACCAGCCGCCCGGTGGAGTCCCACAGCTCGCCGTCCTCCTCGAAGTAGCCGTGGCGCAGGAACCGGGTCCGGAAACTGGCCGCGATCCAGCCCGGCGCGGGCCGCCCCCGCACGTGCACGGTCAGCTCCACCGTCGGCACCCACACCGAATCGGCGACGTCGAGCACCGCGGGCGGGAAGGCGTCGGCCAGCAGCGGGAGGGCGGCGACGTCGGGGTCCCGGCCGTCGACGAAGCGCATCCAGCCCTCGAGCCGGGCGATCTCACCCACCTCCCGCCGCTCAGGGCGGGCCAGGCGCACGTCGATGGCCCGGTAGAGCTCGGGCATCCGGCCGGGGAGATCGTCCCACTGCCGGGGTTGCAGCTCCCGGACCGGCAGGCACTCCTCGGGGGGCGGCAGGGGCGGCGGACGGGCGTCGCTCCGGTCACTGCCGGCCCCGGCGGCGAGGTCGGAGAAGGTGCCCAGCGCCCGGAGGATCTCCTTCCCGTCCTGGTCGAGCCGGACCATGGCGCTGGCGTGGGCCTTCCCGGCCCGGATCCGCTCGACGTGGAGCTCCACCGGCGTGTGGCGGGCGGGCCGGAAGAAGTGGCCGGTCACGGTGATCGGATCGGGGAACGGGACCGCCTCGGCCAGGCCCCGGACGGCGAGGGCGAGGAGGAATCCGCCGTTGGGCGGCCCGACGGTGTCCCACCGGTGGCTGATCCCGGCCGTGAAGGCCAGGGCCCCGGTGCCGGCGCCACCCCCGGGCGGGGCGACGTCGGGGAGCGCCTGGAGAGCGGTGTCCTCGTCGAAGGCGTACGCCATGGGGCGGCGACCCTACCGCCGGGCGGGCGGTGCGCCTGAATCCCGAGCGTCTGCCACGATGACGGCCGTGGCGCCCATTTTCCGGGAGCGGGTGGTGATCGTCGGCGGCGGCTTCGGCGGTCTGGCCTGCGCCCGGGACCTCGACGGCGCCGACGTCGACGTCCTCCTCCTCGACGCCCGCAACTACCACCTCTTCACGCCGCTGCTGTACCAGGTGGCCACGGCGCTGCTCGACCCGTCCGACATCGCCTATCCCTTCCGGACGGTCTTCCGGCGCTCGCCCAACGTCCGCTTCCGCCAGGCCCGCGTCACCGGCGTCGACTTCGACGCCCGGCGGGTGGAGGTGGCGGGCGGGGAGCCGATCGCCTACGACACCCTTGTGCTGGCCACGGGCAGCGGCAACGCCTATTTCGGCAACCCGGCCCTGGCCGAGCGGACCATCGGGATGAAATCGCTCGACGAGGCGCTGAGGCTGCGCAACCACGTCCTGTCGTGCCTGGAGCGGGCGGCCCAGGCCACCGATCCCGCCGAACGGTCGCGGTGGCTCACGTTCGTGATCGTGGGCGGGGGGCCGACCGGCGTGGAGTACACCGGGGCGCTGGCCGAGCTGCTGGGCCTGGTCCTCGGCCGCGACTTCCCCGAACTGCCCCCGGGATCGGCCCGGGTGGTGCTGGTGGAGGGAGCCGACCGGCTCCTCGGGCCCTTCCACCCCCGCCTGGGGGCCTACGCCGCCGACTCACTCCGTAGCCGGGGCGTGGAGGTGCTGCTGTCGACCTTCGTGCGGGAAGCGACCGACGACGCCGCAGTCCTCGCCTCGGCTGAACACGGGGAGGCCACCACGATTCCGGCCCGGACGATCGTCTGGTCGGCCGGGGTGGGCCCCACCGATCCCCTGCCCGACAAGGAACCCGACGGCGCCGGCGTCACCCGGAGCCGGACCCGGCGCCTGGAGGTCGACGAGCATCTCCGCATCCGCCCCGGCGTCTACGCCATCGGCGACGTGGCCTCCGTCCGGTCGGGCGGCGCCGACACGGGCGCCGAGGAGCTACCGATGCTGTCGCCGCCGGCCATGCAGGAAGGGCGCTACGTGGCCGGGGCGATCCGCAGCGGCGGCGAGCCCGTCCGCCCCTTCCGGTACACCGACAAGGGCACGATGGCCACGATCGGCCGACGGGCGGCCGTGGCCCAGGTCGGGCCGCTTCGGGTGCGGGGGTTCCTGGGCTGGATCACCTGGCTGGTGGTCCACCTCTACTACCTCATCGGCTTCCGCAACCGGGCCACCGTGCTGGCGTCGTGGGGCTGGGACTACCTGCGGCGCGACCGCCCGATCCGCCTCATCGTCCGCAGCCGCTACGACCCCGTCGTCGCCGCCCTCGTACCGGACGACTCCTAGGAGATCGGCGTCAGCCGGCCCCGGCCCCGCTGTCCGTCGGAGCGGGGCGGGCCGTCGACCCGGGACAGCTCCCACACCGAGGCCAGGCCCATCAGGTCGAGCAGGTGGGCCGATTCGCCGAGCAGCGTGGCCGTGCCCCGGGCGAGGTCGACGGCGGTGGTGATCCCGAGGCAGGCGACGAGGGCCGCCACCAGCGGCAGCATCCCGTAGGCCCGGGCCGGCCGCCAGCCGACGAAGAGGAACCCGACGGCGAGGGCGAAGTCGAACGATCCGACCTCCCGGGCGACGTGGACGGGGGCGCCGGCGTCGCGCCCGAGGAGGAGGACGGGCAGCGCGAGGAGCATCTGCACGATGGCCAGGGCGATCAGGCCCGCCCGCAGCGCCTGCGGGTCGAACCGGCGGGACGTGGCCGCCCGTTCCCGGTTGATGGCGGCCATGATCGTCGGCGCCAGGTCGGGGGCGGGTTCGGTGGCGACGACGTGGGCGGCGCGGGTGAGGGCGATCGCCTCCGACTCGTAGTGACGGCACGACGCGCAGCCGGCCAGGTGCCAAGCGAGGGTGGCGTCGTCGACGCCGGCGTCCTCCCCGTCGAGCCGGGCCGAGATCCCCAGGCGGTAGTTCTCGCAGTTCATACCCTGATGGTCGGCGCTAGGCCGTCTGGAGTTCCGGGGTTTCCTTCCGGGCTCGAGCGGGGCCGACGACGCCGGACAGGCGCAGGGCGGCGGCGAGGGCGAGACCGAAGCCGAGGCCGATGGAGGCGGCGATGGCCAGCCGGGCCGCCCCGGCGCCGAAGCCGAACGGCACTTCCGAGCGCGACAGGGCGGTGGCGTCGCTCACGCCACCCAGCAGCGCCACCAGCAGCCCGGCCAGGGCGGCGGCCGACAGCCCGTCCGACCGGCCCCGCAGCAGCCAGACGATGGCCAGCACCCCGGCGGCCCAGCCGAGCACGGAGAAGGGACTCTGGGTGATCGACTTCGCCAGGCGCTCGCCCAGCCCGCCGGCGTTGGCCAGGCCGAGGCCGACGGCGTGGAAGATGTCGACCGCCACCAGCACCGCGGTGACGGCGGCCAGGGCGGGGGCCCAGGTGGCCCGCCGGGCGAGCACGACGACGAGGGCCACCAGGGCCACGATCAGCCCGTACCACGGCAGGGCGCTGGAGCCGGGCTCCCACACGAGGTCGCCCTTGACCGCGATGGTCCCGGGGCCCTGCTTCAGGGTCACGACCCATTCGGGGTTGATGACGTGGCGCTGGCCGGGGCTGGCCTGGACCGGCCCCGGGTTGGCCGAGCTCATCCAGTGGATCCGGTGGTCGTGCCAGCGGGCCACCGGATCGGACGAGATCTTCTCCCAGTCGGTGTCCCCGACCTTGGCCTTGTTGGCCGAGTCCGGCGGCTGCCGACCCTGCCTCGTCTGGTTGATGTACGTCGCCGGCGACAGCTTGTTCTGGAATACGCCGTCGGGGCCGATGCGGAGGTAGGGCTCGTCCTTGTAGCCGAGGACCACGATGTCCTTGCCGGTGCGGTTCATCACCTGGAGGCGGCTGCCGGCCTCCACCACCTTCACCTCGAGGCCCGCCACGGCGGGCGTGACCGCCGTCAGGTGGGTGTGGAAGTTGGTGGCGCTGACGCCCGAGA
>JAUZEX010000866.1 GCA_030838815.1 Actinomycetota bacterium | reverse complement strand
GCGGACGGGGCCGAGGGAGGTGACGAGCCACCGCTCCCCCGCCCGGGCCAGGCCGATGCGGTAGGTCTGGGCCAGGGCCGCTCCGCTGCGGCTGTCGGACCACCGCACCGTCACCAGCGCGGTGCGGGCCGTCTCGTCGGCCGGTGTGGTCGTCGGGACGGTGATGGCGTCGATCCCGGCGAGCGTGAATCGGCTCCCCTCGAGTTCGGGGATGTGGGCGCCGTCGGCGGTCAGCGCGTGGACAACGGCGGTCTGGCCGGCGGCGTAGGCAGCGAGGAAGGCCTCGACGGTGGGACGCAACTCGTCGGCACCTCGGGGGTCGCCAGCGACGGCCTGAAGGTCGGAGTTTTTGCCCGGTGGAGGGACAGCCACGAAGGCGGGGCGGGCCGCGACGGCCAGGCCGGTTGGGGTGGCCGCCACGGGGACGCCGAGGGCGAGCCAGCCGGTGGTGGTCTGGGCGGCCACCGTCATCACCCCGAACGTGGCGTTGGTCACCTCGGCCGGGCCGGGAATGACGGTGCTGACCGTCTGGTGGCCTTTGCCGTCCCACCCGCCGACCAGGGTGTCGGTGCCGTAGCCGCCGATGCGGTGCTGCCAGTCAGCCGGGTTCGTTTCGTCGTAGGTGAGGTAGTCGGCGGTGAACCGGGCGGCGAACGCTTCGGCGGCCGCCGTGGGGTACCCCTCCCCCGCTGCTACGACCGTCGCGGTCTTCGGGCTCGCATCCCGAGCTGCCGGCTCGGAGACGAGGCTCACGAGACCCCGCCCGAAGACGAGGATGACGGCGGCCCAGAGGGCGACCCGCCCGGCGATGAGCAGCGGTCGTGATCTCATGCCGCCCTCGTGTTCTGCATAGTCTCGGGAACGACGACGTCGAGGACCTGGGCGGAGAAGCCGGGGTGTTTGCGGATCAACAGGCAGCGGCCCTGCGGGAGGGTCTTGATGGTGTTGGGGTGAACCCGGTACTGCTCCACCTGCCGTAACGACCCGGTCCCGGTGGCGTGGCCGGTGGCGGTGGCCACCGGTCCCGCCGAGCGATGCGCGGTCTGGATCGTTTCGGCCCAGCCGGGTTGGGTGCCGGCCATGGCCGCCCACAGTTCGGCGGAGTCGGGCACGTCTTGGCGAAACGCTGCCTTGAGGGCGGCGTTGCCGAGGACCTGGTCGCGGAACCCGTCGCCGGCGGCGTTGAGGTCGGCGAGTTCCTGGGTGGCGAGGATGACGGAGCAGCCGGCGGCGGCGCCGCGGGCGAGGAGGCCGAGGAGTTGGGCGCCGTCGAGGGCGGAGAACTCGTCGATCATCACGTACCACGGCCCCCGGGGCCCGTGGAGGGCTTCGCCGCAGACCGCTTTGAGGTCCTGGACGACCAGCGCCCCGACCTGGGCCGACAGGCCCGGCCACCGCCCCGAATCAAGGGAAAAGACGACGACCCCTCCGGACCGGGCGACGGTGGCGAGGTCGAGTTGGTTGGTGGCGGGTTGGAGGTAGGGGCCGGCGGTCGACTCGGTCAACAGCGCGAGGCGGGTGGCCAGACCGGCCACGCCGGACAGTTGGTCTTTGGTCAGCCCGTCGACGTAGGCCCACAGGGCGTCGCCGACCTCGGCCGGCAGCGACCGGGCGAAGGCGGAGAGTTTCTTGGGGTCGAGCAGGCTGACGACCTCGGCCAGGGTCGGCGCCATGGGTTCGGGGCGGGCGGCGAGGGCGCCAAAGACGAGTTGGAGGAACCGTTCCGCGGCCCGCTGGTAGTGCGGCTCCGAGAACCGCTCCAGACCGACCAGCTTGTCCTTCAACAACGACGGGTCCCCATGGGCGAGCGGGTTCCAGGTCGCGCCACCTTCGAGGCTCCACCCCCAAAACGGTGTCCCGGCCGCCTCGGCGACCCGGCGGAGACGGTTGGTCACGTCGGGGTCGCCTTTCAGATCGATGTAGACGAGAGGCCGGCCCCACCCGGCCACCACGGCCCGGGCCACAGCCACCAGGGCGGTGGTCTTGCCCGACCGGGACGCCCCGGCCACGAACGCGTGAGCGGACAGGTCCGCCTCGACCAGATGGACCACCTCACCGCTGGTCGTGTCGACCCCGATCGGGAAGTGGCCGTCGTCGGTCAGGGTGTCGGCCGTGGTGGCGAGCCGAGTCCGTTCCCGTTCCCGGCGCCGCCCCGCCTTCCCCACCATGGTGGGTTCGGTCCGCCACACCGGCCGGCGGAGCTGGGCGTAGCCGAGGGCGACACCGCCGGCCACCAAGGCGACCGGGATGGACAGGGGGGCCAGCGCGCCGAGCAGGGTGGCCCAGCCGTCGCGCAGGGCGCCACCGATCCCAGCGTCGTGCGCTTCGAGCCAGAGGTGGTGATAACCGGCGCCGTAGCGGCCAGCCAGACCAGCCGGGCTGTAGACGAGGGCCGTGGCCACGCCGGAGAGCGTTCCGGCGGCCAGGGGCCACCACCACCGGATCCGAAGCGCCCGCCCTGCCAGGTAGATCACGCCGGCGGTGATGATGACGAGGGGGGCGGTCACCGCCACCATGGCCGCGCCGATGGCCAGGAACGCTTCGCGGTCGGGGTCGCGCAGACTGTCGGGGGTGCGGGAGAACCAGGTCCGGGGCGCGGCCGGACGGTCACTGGTGGGGTTCATCGCCGGCCGGCCCGGGCGTAGGCGGCGGCGGTGCGCTCGAGGCGACCCAG